>CANGAY010000059.1 GCA_947451735.1 Actinomycetota bacterium | reverse complement strand
GCTCGATGGCCTCGATGGCCGCGCGCATTGCCGCGGGCATGGGCGTGGGTGGCCCGCCGTCCTGATCGGCGACGCCCACCACCACCGCGCGGGCGTCGGCAGCGTGCAGGGCCCCGTGTTCGTCAATGCGCTCGATGCGCATGTCCATGGTGTGGCTGCTGGTGCCGATCCTCACCACCCGCACGAACACCTCGATGTCGTCGTCGAACCGCAGGGCCGCGTGGTACTCCACCGTGAGGCTCCGCACCACGAACAGGTGCCCGGGCTCACCCAGCAGTCCGAGCCCCGCGGCGCGGCGGTACTCGATGGCCGCACGCTCCACGTAGCGGCCGTAGCGGCCGAAGTACACGTGCCCGAAGGCGTCGGTGTCGGCGAAGTCCACGCGCATGCGCGTGCTGAAGCGAAACGGCGGATGCTCGTGGTCAACCAACGACACGGCTCTCCCCTCCATCAATGGTCACCGAGCCACCGGTGATGAACGCGGCGCGATCGGATGCCAGGAACGCCACCAGGTCGCCCACCTCCGCCGGGTCGCCGATGCGGCCCGTGGGGTTGCGCGCGCCGCGGGCGGCAATGGCGGCGTCCATGTCGGGCTCGGCCGACAGCAGCTCGCGCATGCGATCGGTGAGGATGGGTCCGGGCAGCACGTTGTTCACCGTGATGCCCTCCCCCGCCACCTCACGCGCCAGGGTGCGCACCGCACCCGCAACGCCGGCCCGCGTGGCGTTCGACAGCGCGAGACCGTCGATGACCTCGCGTGCCGAGGTGCTGGTGATGGCGATGATGCGCCCCCACCCGCGCTCGCGCATGCCGGGCAGCGTCGCGCGGATGAGCCTGATGGTGCCGAGCAGGGTCTGCTGCACGGCGATGTCCCACCCGGCGTCGTCGGTGCCCGTGAATGGCCCCGGCGGGGGGCCGCCGGCGTTGGCCACGAGGATCTCCACGGGGCCGAGCAGTGCCTCGCACTGCGCCACGGCGGCGGCGGGACCGTGCGGATCGGACATGTCCATCACGATTCCCTCGGCACGCGCGCCCGACGCGCGCAGCGCCTCAACCGCAGCCGCCACGCCGTCTGCCCCACGCGCGGCGACGGCGACCACCGCACCCTCGCGGGCCAGCGCCTCGGCCGCGGCACGGCCCATGCCCCGGCTGCCGCCGGTGACCAGCGCCACGCGCCCTTCGATGCCCAGTTCCATGCGCGCAGTCAACCACCGGGAGGCGCATCCGTGGGACCACGCGTCAGGATGCCCGCGTGAGCACGTTCGACATCGTCACGCAGGTGGTGGGCTTCGTGGGCTACGGCCTGCTGCTCGGGGCCACCCTTGCCCGTCGCCGGGCGTGGCTGCTGGCCATCGACGCCTCGGGTGGCGCCGTGCTCATCCTGCACTGGGCCATGCTCGGGGCCATCGCCGGCGTCACGATGAATGCGCTCTACACCGCGGTGGACGTGGCGGGGGTGGATGCGGACTCGCGTCGCGGGCGCATTGCACTGGCGGCATCGGTGCCCGTGGCCATCGCCCTGGTGGTGATCTTCTGGACCGGCCCCGCCGACCTGCTGGCGGGCGCGGGCCTGCTGTTCGCCATCGCATCGCGCGCATCGCGCAGCCAGGTGCGCCTGCGGTTCATCGCGATGATCGGCTGCATCCCCTGGGGGCTGTTCGGGCTGGTGCACGGCTCCATCCCGCAGGTGGCCTTCAGCACCATCTACTTCTTCGCCATGGGAATCAGCATCATCCGCATCATGCGCGGCAACTGGCAGCCCCGTCAGGCGCCGGACGACGTGGCTATGATGCGCGCCGATGGCCCCTAGGAAGAAGAACTCACAGCCCAAGCGCGCAGGCGGCCGCCGTGCCAACTACGCGCCGCTCGCCCACACCGTCGGTGTGCGCCGCTTCTTCCCCTACGGCTGGGCCATGTGGACCGGCTGGGTCATGTTCGGCCTGCTCACCGTGGTGATGTTCGCCGAGATCTTCGCCTCGGCCGCCGCCGGTCACTACACCGACATCATCGGCGCCGTGCTGATGACGGGCCTGTTCGCCTGGATGTTCTGGCTCTTCGGGATCAGCCGACTCGAGGACCTGTAGGCACCCCGGGGCGGGGGATCCGCCTCAGCCGTCGATGGGGACGACCCGGGCGGCACACGCCTCGTCGCCGTCGGTGCGCGTGGTCATCTCGGCCAGCGTGGCGTCGGGATTGAACGCCGACAGCACGCCGCGCCAGATGGCGCGATCGAGGCCGCACACGCGCTGGGGGTCGACCTTGGCCATCTCCTCGAACGGACACGCGCGCGCGGTGAACTCGCCGTCCTTGCCCGCGGTGGCACCGAAGCCGTAGCGGGTGAGCACCCCCACCACGCCCATGACGGCCTCGGTGGTTGATGAGTAGGACGGGCTGCGGCCGGCGGCGCGCTCGGCCTCGCCAAGTTCGCGGCCGAACTCGTACCCCACGCGCTCCAGCACCTGCTGCGGGTCCTCGCCCGAGCGGTCGTTCATGGCGCGCAGCAGCAGTTCGGCCAGCAGGTCGTAGTGCTTCTCGTTGAGGAGCTTGTCCTCCTCGGGTGCCGCCAGCGCGTAGAACTTGGCGGGACGGCCGGCGCCCGGACCGCTGCGCCCCGTGCGCCGCTGGAACTCGGCGCGCAGGAACCCCTGCTCCACCAGCTTGTCGAGGTGGAACCCGGCCAGGCGGCGCGTGATGCCCACGGCCTCGGCCACCTCGTCCTTGCCCACAAGCGCACCGGCCTCGCGCACCGTGAAGAACACGCGACGCCGGGTGCCGTCACCGAGCGCCGCGACAAGGCGCTGGATCTCGACTTCGTCGTCCGGGAGCGTGGCGGGGTCGGTACTCATGTCGGGCAAGGATAGACCTGTCAAACGACGCAACAGCAGGGGTCGGAAACCCCTCCCGATGGCGGTTGATTGTTCGGGCTATCTGCGTAACCTATAGAGGATTCGCGACCCACCCCGAAGGAGAGCGGCAAGTGTCGACGGCAAAGCCCGAGATCGACATCGACAACACCTACAAGTTCGGCTGGCATGACCCGGCCAACTACGTGTTCGAGCCCAAGAAGGGCCTGAATGCCGACATCGTGCGGGAAATCTCCGCAATCAAGAACGAGCCCGAGTGGATGACGAAGTTCCGCCTGCGCTCGCTCGAGATCTTCGAGAGCCGCGAGATCCCCGATTGGGGTGGCGACCTGGACGAACTCGACTTCCAGGACATCTACTACTACATCAAGGCGGCCGATCATCAGGGCCGCTCGTGGGACGACGTGCCGGACGACATCCGCAACACGTTCGACCGCCTGGGCATTCCCGAGGCCGAGCAGAAGTTCCTCGCCGGCGTCTCGGCGCAGTACGAGTCGGAGGTGGTGTACCACTCGATCCGCGAGGACCTCGAGGAGAAGGGCGTCATCTTCTGCGACACGGACACCGCGCTGCGCGAGCACGAGGAACTGTTCCGTGAGCACTGGGCCACGGTCATCCCGCCCGGTGACAACACGTTCTCGGCGCTCAACTCGGCCGTGTGGTCGGGTGGCTCGTTCATCTGGGTGCCGCCGGGCGTCGAGGTGGAGATCCCGCTTCAGGCGTACTTCCGCATCAACGCCGAGAGCATGGGCCAGTTCGAGCGCACGCTCATCATCTGCGAGCCCGGCTCGTACGTGCACTACGTCGAGGGCTGCACGGCCCCCACGTACTCGGCCGACTCGCTGCACTCCGCGGTGGTCGAGATCATCGTGAAGAAGGGCGCACGCTGCCGCTACTCGACCATCCAGAACTGGTCGAACAACGTCTACAACCTGGTGACCAAGCGCGCGGTCGCGCACGAGGACGCCGTGATGGAGTGGATTGACGGCAACCTGGGCTCCAAGCTCACCATGAAGTACCCGGCTGTGTGGATGGTCGGGCCGCGTGCCCGCGGCGAGGTGCTGTCGGTGGCCATGGCCGGCCCCGGAATGCACCAGGACGCCGGCGCCAAGATGGTGCACGTGGCGCCCGACACCTCGAGCACCATCGTGAGCAAGTCCATCTCGCAGGGCGGCGGACGCACGTCGTACCGCGGTCTGGTGAAGGTGGAGCCGGGTGCCCGTCGCGTCAAGGCCTCGGTGGTGTGTGACGCGCTGCTGCTCGACGAGGACAGCCGCTCCGACACCTACCCGTACATGGACATCCAGGAGGAGGACACCTCCATCGGCCACGAGGCCACGGTCTCGAAGGTGGCCGACGACCAGATCTTCTACCTCATGAGCCGTGGGCTCAGCGAGGAGGAGGCCATGGCCATGATCGTGCGCGGGTTCATCGAGCCCATCGCCAAGGAACTGCCCATGGAGTACGCGGTGGAACTGAACCGCCTGATCGAGCTGCAGATGGAGGGCTCCATTGGCTGATGCACCGGCCTGGGCCGAGGAGGCCCGCACCGCCGCAACCGCCGCGCTGGACGCCATGCCCGAACTGACGGGCACGGAGGAGGAGTGGCGCTTCACCGCACCGGGCGACATCGGCATGGCCGGTGGCGAATCGGCGGGTGGCACCGCAAGCGGCGATGTGGCGCTGCCCGACCCGTCGGGTCGTGCCGCACGCCTGGTGTTCGTTGACGGCGCACCGGCGCCCGCCGAGGTGCAGCAGCTTCCGGACGGCGTCATCGTGTCGGAGCTCGGCGAGGCACTGCGCGAGCACGGTGATCTGGTGCGCGAGCACCTGTACACGCTCGCCGACTTCACCGACCGGCCGTGTGCGCTCAACGCCGCGCGCTGGGATGCCGGCACCTTCGTGTACGTCCCGCGGGGCGTGCACCTGGAGATGCCCGTCGAGGCCGCGCTCACCGCCACCGGTGCCGCCGGTCGCGTGTTCGGCCGCACGCTCATCATCGTGGAGGAGGGCGCCAAGGCCACCGTGGTCGACCGCTACCTCTCCCCCGACCTCGACGGCGTGGTGAACGCATCGTCGGTGGTGGAGATGTTCGTGGCCGACGGCGCCGAGCTGGAGCACGTGTCGTACATCGGCTGGGGCTCGGGTGTGCGCCATCAGGCCACCATCCGCGCGTCGGCCGGCAAGGACGCCAAGGTGCGCTCGGTGAACGTGACGCTCGGCGGCGACGTGGTGCGCGTTGAGCCCACCATGTACTGCCGTGGCACCGGGTCCGACTCGCGCGCGCTCGGCATGTTCTTCGCCACCGGCGACCAGCACTTCGAGCACCGCGTCATCTCGCGCCACGAGGCGCCGCAGGCGTACTCGAACCTGCTGTACAAGGGCGCCATCCAGGACACCGCGCACACGGTGTTCTTCGGCAACCTGGTGGTGCCCCCGGGTGCCCCCGGCACCGACGCGTACCAGACCAACCGCAACCTCATCCTCAACGAGGGCGCACGCGCCGACACCATCCCGTTCCTCGAGATCGAGACGGCCGAGGTGAAGTGCTCGCACGCGGGCGCCGTGGGCCGCGTGGACGACGAGCAGGTCTTCTACATGATGAGCCGCGGAATCCCGGAGCTCGAGGCCAAGCACCAGATCGTGTACGGCTTCTTCCAGGAGGTGCTCGACCAGATCTCGTTCGTCGAGCTGCGCGAGGAACTGGAGCGCGCCGCGCGCGCGAAGGTGCGATGACCCTGGTTGACGTCATGTCGGTGGACGACGTGCCCCCGGGCACGATGACCCGTGTCGAGGTGGAGGGCCAGCCCATCTGCCTGGCCAACGTGGATGGAACCTTCCACGCGCTTCACGACACCTGCACGCACGGCATGGCCTCGATGAGCGCCGGCTGGCTCGACCCCGAGATGGACCGCGTCGAGTGCCCCAGGCACGGCGCGTACTTCCGCCTTTCCGACGGCGCGGCGCTC
>CANGAY010000058.1 GCA_947451735.1 Actinomycetota bacterium | reverse complement strand
CGCACCCTCGTGGCGGATGCCGATGTACCGCAGGTTGCCCGCGGCCTCCTGCCGACGCATGGCGTCGGCGACGCCCAGGTTGGAGTGCCCCACCATGCCGAACACGGTGCGCACGCCGCAGCCCACCAGGGTCTCCACCACCACGTCGCCCACCGTGCGCTCGTGCGGCGGGTCGGGCTTCAGCCCCACGTACACCGACCCCTCGCGGATCTCGGTGGGGAAGCACGGCACCTTGTCGCCGAACCCACTGGGGCTCTCGCCGGTGAGCGGGTCGTAGTCGTACCCGTGCCACGGGCAGCGCAGCAGGCCGTTCTCGATGGAGCCCTCGCCCAGCGGGCCGCGCTGGTGCGGGCAGTGGTTGTCGAGGGCCGAGTACTGATCGCCCACGCGGGTGACCGCCAGGCTGTGCGGGCCGATCTGCACGACGGTCACGCGCCCGTCCTCGATGTCGTCGACGCCGAGGAGGCGGTGCCACTGGAGTTCAGGGGAGTCACTCATAATTCGGTCACCTTACCGCCGGGGGTGGCGGCGTCGCCTGCGCGCCGCCCCCGCCGGCCGGTTCGTCGCGTGGCGTGAAGGCGCGACAGCGCATCACCGGCACCCCCGGGTACCGGGGCATGCCCTCCGCCTCGCACATGGTGAAGATCGACCGGCTGGTCGGGACGATGCGCTGATGCACGCACCGATCGCAGAGCCCGATGGGCACGCGACGGCGCGGGTCGCCGGTCACTTCCCGGCTGCCGCCGAGCGCAGCGCGTGGGCCAGGCCGTCGAGCGGCAGGTCACCCTCCACGTCGCCGTGACGGGCACGCAGCGACGCCGTGCGGGTCTCCACCTCGCGGTCGCCCACCACCAGCAGGAACGGCACCTTGCCCAGCTCGCCGTCGCGGATGCGCTTGCCCATGCTCTCCGACCGCGCGTCAACCTCGCACCTGATGCCGTCGCCGCGCAGGATGGCCCGCACCTCGTCGGCGTACGGCGCATGGCGGTCGCTCACCGGGATGACGCGCGCCTGCTCGGGGGCCAGCCAGAACGGCAGGTCGCCGCCGGTGTCCTCCAGCACGATGCCGATGAAGCGCTCCAGCGAACCGGTGATGGCGCGATGGATGATGACCGGGCGCTCCTCGGTGTCCTCCGCCGAGGTGTATGTCAGCCCGAAGCGCTCCGGCATGTAGAAGTCGAGCTGGCAGGTGCCGAGCTGCCACGAGCGGCCCATGGTGTCCGTGACCTGGATGTCGATCTTCGGGCCGTAGAAGGCGCCGTCGCCCTCCTTGATGCCGTACTCGCGGTCGCCCAGCGCAAGACGCAGCGCCTCTTCGGCCCGGTCCCACATCTCCTGCGTGCCGGTGGCCTTCTCGGGGCGCGTGCTCAGGTACATGCGCACGTCCTCGAACCCGAAGCGCGCGTAGAAGCGCTCGGTGAGATCGAGGATGGATCGCACCTCGCTCTGCACCTGGTCGATGCGGCAGAACACATGGGCGTCGTCCTGCGTGAACGCGCGCACGCGGAACAGGCCGTGCAGCACGCCCGACAGCTCGTGCCGGTGCACGTGGCCGAACTCGGCGAGGCGCAGCGGCAGCTCACGGTACGAACGGCGGGTGGAGCGGAACACCAGGCAGGCGCCGGGGCAGTTCATGGGCTTCACCGCGAAGCCCTGGCCATCCACCTCGGTGAAGTACATGTTGTCGGCGTAGTTGTCGTAGTGGCCGCTCTGGTGCCACAGCTCGTCGCTCAACATGGTGGGGGTGCGGATCTCGTCGTACCCCATGGCCTCCAGCTCGGTGCGCAGCGCCGACTGGATCTCGTTGACCACCACCATGCCCTTGGGCAGGAAGAACGGGAACCCGGGGCCGGCCTCGTCGAAGTAGAAGATGCCCAGATCGCGGCCCACACGGCGGTGGTCGCGCGCCTTGGCGGCCTCGATGCGCTCGAGGTACTCGTCGAGTTCCGTCTGCGACGGGAACGACGTGGCATACACGCGGGTGAGCATGGGGTTCTTCTCGCTGCCGCGCCAGTATGCGCCCGCCACCGACAGCAGTTTGACCTTGCCGATGTTGCCCGTGTGGTGCACGTGCGGGCCGCGGCAGAGATCGATGAAGTCGCGCTCCTGGTACAGCGACACGTCGGCCTCGCCCTGACGGCCGAGTTCCTCCACCTGATCGACCTTGTAGGGCTGCCCGCGCTCCGCGAAGAACGCGGCCGCGTCGGGGATGCTCATGACGCTGCGCTCGAATGGCGCCTTCGCCTTGGCGATGCGGTTGATCTCGGCCTCAATGGCCGGGAAGTCGTCCTCGGTGATGGGCGCGTCGAGCTCGAAGTCGTAATAGAAGCCGTCCTCGATGGGCGGCCCGAAGCCGAAACGCGTGCCCGGGAACAGGCTCATGACGGCCTCTGCCATCACGTGCGCCGCCGAGTGGCGCATCACATACAGGTGGTCGTCGCCGCTCTTGCCGGTGACGATGGCGATCTGCTCGCCGTCGGCCAGGGGGCGCGCGAGGTCGCGCATCTCATCGCCCACGCGCACGGCGAGGGCGGCCTTGGCGAGCCCGGGTCCGATGGCCGCGGCGGCGTCGTGGCCGGTCGCGCCGTCGGGCAGTTCGAGGTTGGTTCCATCCGGAAGAATGACGTGCATGACGGCGGGGGATGCTAGTCATTGCCCTGATGCTGCGTTGGCTGCTCTGCGGAAGTTCCCCGAAGCCCGTCGCCCGCCGTGTGATCCCGGTCATTCTGGTGACGCTGGTGATGGCAATCTTCGGCACCGTGCTGGTGATGCTCACCCCGAACATCGGCGGCCCCGGGTGGCTCAAGGGCATGTACGTGCTGTTCGTGGTGGTTGCCCTGAAGCTGCCGTTGCTGTCGGTGCTGTGGTGGCTCATCGCCCGCAATCCCGAGTGGCCCGGCACGCGCCCGAAGTGGACGCCCGACGAGCAGGCCGACATCCTCGCCTACCTCGAGAACGAGGCGAAGCGGGTGCGCGGCCTGCCCGATGCGCTTGAGCGGCTGGAGTACCTGTCGCAGGAGGCCTGGCACGTGGCCGACCGGCTGGAGGGCGAGGCCAAGGTGGATGCCCTCACCGTGGCCCTGCGGGTTGACCTCATCACCTCGAGCACCCGCCGGGATCGCAGCCAGCGCGACGGCCGCTAGACGGCCTGGCCCACCAGCAATCCGATGGCCGACGTCACGGCCATCGCCGCCACGCCCCACAGCACCACGCGCGCCGACGCCCGGAACATGGGTGCCCGGCCGAGTCGCGCACCCACCGCGCCCAGGATCATGAGCCCGATGATGGTGGTGATGACGATGCCCCAGATGCGGGCCGCGTTCGACATGCCCGGCAGGCACACGATGATGGGAATGGCCGCGCCGATGGCGAACGAGATGGCCGATGCGATGGCCGCCTGCACCGGGCGCGCCAGCGCATCCTGATCGAGACCCAGTTCGTCGCGCGCATGCACGGCCAGACGGTCACCCTTCGACAGTTCCTCCGCCACCTCGCGGGCCAGTGCGGGCGGAAGCCCCTTGCCCTCGTAGATGCCCGCCAGCTCGTCGAGCTCGCCCTCGGGGTCATCCTCCAGTTCGCGTGCCTCGCGCGCCAGATCGGCCCGTTCCGCGTCGCGCTGCGATGACACCGACACGTATTCGCCCGACGCCATCGACATCGCGCCGGCGGCCAGCCCCGCAATGCCCGCCGTGAGCACGGCGGCCTGCGTGCCGCCGGCCGCGGCAACACCGAGCACGAGGCTGGCGGTGGAAAGCAGGCCGTCGTTGGCCCCGAGCACTGCGGCCCGCAGCCATCCGGTGCGGTCGGTCACGTGCTCTTCGCGGTGAATGGGCAGCCGTGCCATGTGCCCCCGAGACTACGGATCGCCGGGACAATCGTTTGAGAATTTGGGGCCGCTTGTAAACGTTTACTGACACATAACGCGGTTCCGCCCCCGGGCGATCTCGGGTGGTGTTACGTTCGTCGCATGCACTGAGCACCCCTCAAAGGACTCAGGCGCATGGCGGGTACGTGCGGTGGATGTTTCGAGCTCGGGGGGGCTTGAACGTGCAGGGACTCGGGGGGGTCCCAGCGCCATCCACCGCCGACCGCCTCCCTTCGGGGAGAGTGGAGCCGGGCGAGAAATCGCCCGGCCACCCGCCTTTTTGGGCATGCTCACGGCATGCATGCAGTGCGTACACGGGTGCGACGGGGTGCGACCGCCCTGCTCGGCGCCAACTGGCGTGAGGGTGTCGGCCGCAACGGCGCCGACTACGGCTACACCTGCCCCGACGGCGAGAAGTACCCGTACCAGTGGTTCTGGGATTCACTCATGCATGCGCTGGCGTGGAACGAGGTGGATCCGGCGCGCGCGGCCCGCGAGGTGCGATCGCTGGCCGCCGCACAGCGCGACGACGGGTTCATCGGGCACACAATCTTCTGGGACGCACCGGTGCGTCTGGCGCGTGCGGGCTTCTACAACGTGGCGCGACGCCGCGACCTCACGACGTCCACCATCCAGCCACCCTTCCTGGGCTGGGTGTGGGCCGAGATCGCGGAGCGCCTGCACGACGATGCCTTCGCGGCGGAGGGCCTGCGGGTCATCCCCCACTTCCACGAGTGGATCGAGCGCGAGCGGGTGGACCACACCGGGCTGGCGTGGGTGATCCTTCCCGACGAAACCGGCTGCGACGCATCGCCGGTGTTCGACACCCCGCTCGGCTGGAAGGCACACGGCGGCCCGGGGTTTGCCGTACTGGTGCACGAGGCCCGTCGCCGGGGGTTCTCATTCCGCCGCGCACGCGAGACGGGCGCCTTCAACGTCGCCTGCCCCCTGGTCAACACGTCCTGGGCCCTGGGACATCTGGGGCTCGCCGCGCTGGGGCACCCGGGCGCACGCGACCGCGCGCGCGAGATCACCCAGGCCATGGTGCGATTCCTGTGGGACGACGCCGCCGGCATCTTCCGCACCACCCAGCCGGACGGCACGCACCTGCCGTGCGACGTGTGGCAGGGCATCGCACCGATCGCACTGCCCGACCTGCCCGACGCAATCTCACAGCGCCTGCTGCACGAGTGGATTCTGGCCGTCGACCGCTTCCACCCGCCGCACCCCGTGCCGTCGGTGAGCGTGTCCGACCCCCGGTTCATGCGCGGCGACGGGCGCGTGGTGCCGCACTACTGGCGTGGGCCGTCCTGGCCGTTCACGCCCCCGTTCGTGGTGCCGGGCCTGTTGCGCCTGGGTGCGCACGCGGAGGCGGCGATGCTCGTGGCGCGCATCGAGGAGCGTCTCGATGCGCAGGGCTTCAGGGAGTACACCGACCCGCTCGACGGCACCGGGCTCGGGGCGCGGGCGTTCAGCTGCCAGGCAGTGGTGATGGCACTGGCGGCATGGCTGGATCGGGCCCCTATCCCGTCGCGGGATGGCGCCTGAGGGCAAGCACGCGGTTGAGCGACGTCTGGGCGTCGCTGCGCGAGAGCGCGCCCGCCGCGATGGCCGCGGCAACCCCGGCCTGCGCCTGACGGGCCGATGCCTCGGTGCCCGACACCAGCACCAGGTCCATGCCCGCGGCCGCCGCGCGCCCGGCGGCTCCGCGGGTGCCGCCCCACGGGCGGAGCGCCGCGGCGTCGATGGCGTCGCTCACCGTCACGCCCCTGAACCCGAGCGTGCCGCGCAGCAGCGTGGCCGCCACGGCCTTCGACAACAGGGCCGGCTGCGGGGCCAGCGCCGGGTAGATGGCTGACGACACCAGCACCATGGGCACCCCGGCGCCGATGGCCTGACGGAACGGCGCGAGTTGGGCCATGAGCTGCGCCCGGGGCGCCGTGATGCGCACCGGCGCGTTGTCGGTGTTGACCCGTGCGAGCCCGAACCCCGGGAAGTGCTTG
>CANGAY010000057.1 GCA_947451735.1 Actinomycetota bacterium | reverse complement strand
AGCGACGAGGGCGAACTGGCCGCCATCAGCCAGGGCATCGTCGACGCCAACCCGGAGCAGGCGCAGCAGCTTCGCGACGGCAAGGACAAGGTCATCGGGTTCTTCGTGGGGCAGGCCATGAAGCAGACCGGAGGGCGTGCTGACCCTCAGGCGGTCCAGCGCCTCGTCCGCGACGCGGTACTCGGGTAGTCTCCCGCGCCGTGAACGAACACACACTCTCCGTCCTCGTGGAGAACAAGCCCGGCGTGCTCTCGCGCGTTGCCGGCATGTTCACCCGACGCGGCTACAACATCGACTCCCTCGCGGTGAGTCCCACTGAGCACGATGACCGGTCTCGCATGACCATCACCGTGGACGCCTCGCGCTTCCCCGTGGAGCAGATCACCAAGCAGCTCGACAAGCTGATCAACGTGATCAAGGTGCGCGATCTCGACCCCGAGAACATGGTCTCGCGCGAGTTGGGCCTGTTCAAGGTGCACACCACCGAGACCACCCGCGCGGAGATCCTTGCGCTCATCGAGATCTTCGAGGGGAAGATCGTCGACGTGACGAGCGACTCAATGATCATCATGGCCACCGGCACCACCGCCGAGCTCGAGAACCTCGAGGAGCTCCTGCGGAACAACGGCCTGGTCGAGATGGTCCGTACCGGCGTCGTGGCCCTCGGCTGCGGCAACAAGACCACCTAGGCGAAGAAAGCACCACATGACGACTGACGCGATCCAGATGATCTACGACGACGGGGCAGACCTCAGCCTGCTCGACGGCAAGACCGTTGCCATCATCGGCTACGGCAGCCAGGGCCACGCCCACGCGCTCAACCTCAAGGAGTCGGGCGTGAACGTGGTCGTGGGCCTGCGCCCCGACTCGCAGAGCGCCGCGAAGGCCAAGGCCGACGGCCTCGAGGTGCTCTCGCCGGCGGAGGCCGCCAAGAAGGGCGACCTCGTCATGCTGCTCGTGCCCGACGAGATCATGGGCGACGTCTACACCGCCGACATCGAGGCCGGTCTCGAGCCGGGCAACATGCTGCTCTTCGCCCACGGCTTCGCCGTGCACTTCGGCACGGTCACGCCGCCCGCAGGCGTTGACGTGGCCATGGCCGCCCCCAAGGGTCCCGGCCACCTGGTGCGCCGTCAGTACACCGAGGGCAAGGGCGTGCCCGGCCTGATGGCCGTCGAGGTGGACGCCACCGGCAACGCCGACGGGCTCGTGCGTGCCTACATCAAGGGCATCGGCTGCACCCGCGCGGGCGTCATCCCCACCACGTTCCGCGACGAGTGCGAGTCGGACCTCTTCGGCGAGCAGGTCGTGCTGTGCGGCGGCCTCACCGAGCTGGTGCGCGCAGGCTTCGACACCCTCACCGAGGCCGGCTACCCGCCGGAGCTCGCGTACTTCGAGTGCCTCCACGAGGTGAAGCTCATCGTGGACCTGATGTACGAGAAGGGCATCGCCGGCATGCGCTACTCCATCTCGAACACGGCCGAGTACGGCGACCTGACGCGCGGCAAGCGCATCATCACCGACGACACCCGCGCCGAGATGAAGAAGATCCTCGCCGAGATCCAGAGCGGTCAGTTCGCCGAGGAGTGGATCGCCGAGTACAAGGCCGGCCTTCCCAACTTCAACGCAACCGCAGAGGCCCAGGCAAATCACCCCATCGAGGTCACCGGCAAGAAGCTGCGCGGCATGATGGACTGGATCGACACCGAGTTCTAGGTGGCAGACCGACCCAGAATCCTCGTCACAGAGAAGATCGCCGACGGCGGCATCGAGGTCCTCAGGCAGGTCGGGGACGTTGATGTCGAGCTGGAGTGGTCCAAGGACGAGCTCGCACAGAACATCGCCCCGTACGACGCCCTGGTGGTGCGCAGCGCCACCAAGGTGACCGCCGACCTCATCGCGGTGGCCGAGAACCTGCGGGTTGTCGGCCGCGCCGGCACGGGCGTTGACAACGTGGACGTGCCGGCGGCAACCGAGCGGGGCATCGTGGTGGTCAACGCCGCGGGGTCGAACGCCGTCTCGGCGGCCGAGCACGCCATCGCGCTCATGCTGGCGCAGGCCCGCAACATCCCCCAGGCGCACGGTGCGCTGGTGGAAGGCCGCTGGGAGCGCTCGAAGTTCGGTGGCATCGAGGTGACGGGCAAGACGCTCGGCGTGGTGGGTTTCGGCAACATCGGCCAGTTGGTGGCCGAGCGTGCGCTCGGCCTTTCGATGCGCGTGCTGGCGTACGACCCCTTCGTGGCGGACGCCCGCTACCGCGAGATGGGCGTCGAGAAGGCCGAGAGCCTCGACGAGATCTACGCCGAGTCGGACTTCATCACGCTGCACATGGCATCCACGCCCGAGACCAAGGGCTTCATGAACGCCGACGCCTTCGCGAAGATGAAGGACGGCGTGCGCATCATCAACGACGCGCGCGGCGACCTCATCGTCGAGGCCGACCTCGTGGCCGCCATCGAGAGCGGCAAGGTCGCGGGCGCCGCGATTGACGTGTTCCCCGAGGAGCCCGCCACCGAGAGCCCGTACTTCGGCGTGAACGGCATCATCGTCACGCCGCACCTCGGCGCATCAACCGGCGAGGCGCAGGAGCGCGCAGGTATCGCGTGTGCCGAGCAGGTGGCGGCCGCCCTCACCGGTGGCGTGGTCACCAGCGCGGTGAACATCCCCGTCGTGTCGGCCGAGACCATGGCCCAGATCGGTCCGTACCTTCCGCTTGCCGGCCACCTCGGTCGCCTCGCCGCGTGCATGGCCGGTGGCATCAACGAGCGCATTGAGGTCACCTGCGAGGGTGCCATCGCCGAGTACGACACCCGCCTGCTGGTGACGGCGGTCCTCGCGGGCGCCCTTGAGGGACACACCGTCGAGGTGGTCAACATGGTGAACGCCCAGGATCGCGCGCGTGAGCGCGGCATCGAGTGGAGTGAGTCCACCTCGTCTGCCGCGCACGACTACACGAGCCGCCTCAAGGTGAGCATCGGCCACACCTCCGTCGCCGGCACCACCGTGGGGCAGACCGACCGTCCCCGTCTGGTCGAGGTGCTCGGTCTGCCCATCGAGATGGAGCTCGCCAAGCACGTGGGAATCCTGCAGTACAAGGACGAGCCCGGGAAGATCGGCCTGGTGGGCACCACCATGGCGGGCGAGGGCATCAACATCGCCTCGATGTCGGTGGGTCGCACTCTCGAGGGTCGCGCCACCATGGGCGTCACGGTTGATACCCCGGTGCCGCACGCCGCGCAGGAGCACATCGCCCAGGGCTGCGACGCGTCGGTCTGGTTCGTCACGCTCGACATGTAGATGGGGCACGGGCATTGCCCGTGCCCCCGCATGGCGCTATCTTGCGCAGCGATGAGCGCCACCGCGAACATGAACCTCCTGGCCATTCGCGGCACGCTGGGCGCCCTTCTGCTCCTTCCCCGGTAGGGGAAGCGAACCGACACCCACGCCGGGATGTGCCCGGCACCCGGATCAGTCCACACGAGCCAGGAGGAAGCCCCCGTGCCGGCCGACGATGCCAGCCGTGACGACGCCAACCGCGTCAAGTTCTTCGATACGACCCTTCGCGATGGGGAGCAGTCCCCGCGCATTCACCTCAATCTGAGGGAGAAGGTCGAGATCGCGCAGCAGCTCGCGCGACTCGGCGTGGACGTCATCGAAGCCGGCTTCCCGATCTCGTCACCGGGCGACCTGGAGGGTGTCCAGGCCGTCGCCCGCGAGGTGGAGGGTCCCACGATCGCCGGACTCGCCCGCGCGAACGAGAAGGACATCGCCGTGGCGTGGGAGGGCGTGCGCGACGCGAAGAAGCCGCGCATCCACACCTTCATCGCCACGTCCGACATCCATATGACCCACAAGCTGCGCATGGACCGCGCAACGGTGCTGGCCACGGCCACCGACGCCGTGCGCCAGGCAGCGGGCCTGTGCCCCGACGTGGAGTTCTCGTGCGAGGACGCCACCCGCTCCGACGTCGCATTCGTGGCCGAGGTCATCGGCTCGGCCATCGCCGAGGGCGCGGGCACCATCAACATCCCCGACACCGTGGGCTACACCATGCCCACCGAGTTCCAGGGCTTCCTCATGGAGCTGTACGAGCGCTGCCCGTCGCTCGAGACGGTCACGCTGTCGGTGCACTGCCACAACGACCTGGGCCTGGCCGTGGCCAACTCCCTGGCCGGCATCGAGGTGGGTGCCCGTCAGGTGGAGGTGTGCGTCAACGGCATCGGCGAGCGCGCAGGCAACGCGTCGCTGGAGGAGATGGCCATGATCCTGCGCACCCGCGCGGAGGACCTGGGCGGCCTGTGGTCGGGCATTGACACCACCGAGATCACCCGCGCGAGCCGCATGGTGAGCCGCCTCACCGGGTACGAGATCCAGCCGAACAAGGCCGTGGTGGGGCGCAACGCCTTCGCGCACGAGGCCGGAATCCACCAGCACGGCGTGCTGGCCAACCCGCTCACGTACGAGATCATGGACGCGCAGAGCGTGGGCCTGATGCAGAGCGAGCTGGTGCTGGGCAAGCACTCCGGCCGCCACGCGCTGAAGCAGGCGCTGGTGGACATGGGGTACGAGCTCGACAAGGACGAGCTCAACGAGGTGTTCGCCCGGTTCAAGGACCTGGCCGACCGCAAGGGTGAGATCAGCGCCATGGACCTCGACGCCCTCATGGGCGACGAGATGCGCGCCGACCACGCCCACACGCTCGATCTGCGCGAGATCTCGTTCTCAGGTGCGTCCGGCGACGCCGCCACCGCACGTGTGGTGGTGCAGGGGGCCGACGGCGCGGAGCACGCGGGGGAGGGCACCGGTGACGGACCGGTCGCCGCGCTCATGGGCGCGATTGACGCCGCGGTGGGATCGTCGGGCACGCTGCTCGAGTACTCGGTATCGGCCGTCACGGCGGGCCCGGATGCGCTGGGCGAGGCCCGCGTGCTGTGCGAGATCAACGGCAGGCAGTTCACCGGTCAGGGCGTGTCACCCGACGTGCTCGAGGCCTCGGCCATCGCGTATCTGCGCGCGGTGACCGCCAGCAGGAACGCGGCAGACGAGAGAATGGCCGACAGCGGCGTCTAGCCGGTCGGACCACGACGAAGCGACGAGGGGAATGGCTGTGGGGAAGACGCTCTTCCAGAAGGTGTGGGATCTGCACGAGGTGGTGCCCGAGGGCAAGGACGGCCCCGCCATCATCTACGTGGACCTGCATCTGGTGCACGAGGTGACATCGGCGCAGGCCTTCGACGGGCTTCGTCTGGCCGGCCGCACGCTGCGCCGCCCCGACCGCACGCTTGCCACCGCCGACCACAACGTGCCCACGGTGGGCCGTGAGCGGGGCATCGAGGACGAGCTCTCCCGCCTGCAGGTGGAGGCCCTCGAGCGCAACGCCGCCGAGTTCGGCATCCCGCTGTTCTCGCTCAACTCGCCCCGTCAGGGCATCGTGCACGTCATCGGTCCGGAACTTGGCTTCACGCAGCCCGGCATGACCATCGTGTGCGGCGACAGCCACACGTCCACGCACGGCGCCTTCGGCGCGCTGGCCTTCGGCATCGGCACCTCCGAGGTGGAGCACGTGCTGGCCACGCAGACGCTGCCGCAGGGCATGCCCCGCACCATGCGCATCCTCTTCGAGGGCGACATGGGTCCGGGCGTGGTGGCCAAGGACCTCATCCTCGGTGCCATCGGCCAGATGGGCGTGTCGGGTGCGCAGGGCCACGTGGTGGAGTACGCCGGCAAGGCCATCGAGGGGCTCTCGATGGAAGGCCGCATGACCGTGTGCAACATGTCCATCGAGGGCGGCGCGCGCGCCGGCATGGTGGCGCCCGACGACACCACGTTCGCCTACGTGGAGGGCCGCATGGCGGCACCGCAGGACTT
>CANGAY010000056.1 GCA_947451735.1 Actinomycetota bacterium | reverse complement strand
GCTGGCACGCATCTTCGACCCGCCCTTCGGGCTGTTCGGCATGGGTGCGGTGGTCCCGGCGATGGCCCGGGCGGCTGAGGGTCCCACGGTGGCCATCGTGGGCAGTCGCCGGCCCAGCGGGGCCGGGAGGCGCCTCGCCCACGACCTGGCCGCGGGGTTGGCCGAGCGTGGGGCGGTGGTGGTGAGCGGTCTGGCCCGCGGAATCGATACGGCTGCGCACGAGGGGGCGCTCGAAGGCGGTGGCATCACCATCGGGGTGCTGGGCTCGTCGGTTGATCACATGCACCCCAGGCGCAACCAGGCACTGGCGCACCGCATGATGGCCACGGGGGCCGTCATCAGTGAGTACTGGCCCGACACCACGCCGGCACCGTGGCGCTTTCCGGCCCGCAATCGCATCGTGGCGGGCCTTGCCGACGCCGTGGTGGTGGTTGAGGCCGCCGCGCGGTCGGGGGCGCTCATCACCGCGGACTTCGCGATGGAGCACGGCACGCCGGTCCTGGCGGTGCCGGGCTGGCCCGGGGCGGAGATGTCGGCCGGGTGCAACGCGCTCATCCGGGCCGGGGCCGCGCTCTGCGAGTGCGTGGACGACGTGATCAACGAGGTGCCGCACGCGGCCTGGGCGGAATGCACCATGGCGCCCGCGCGTGACGATGCCACCGACGCGGTGCTGCACGTGGTGGCCCGCGAGCCGCTGGGCGCCGACGCCATCGCCCGCGCGCTGGGCATGGATGCCGGTGCGGTTGCGGCGGCCCTGGTGGCGCTCGAGATCGACGGCGCAGTGTGCCGCGAGCCGGGCGGCGTGTTCCGTGCCGTCGCGCGGCGCCGAGGAGGCTGAGGTGGGGCTAGCGGCGGGCGGGGGCTGCGGCGTAGCGCTCGATGACGCGCTCGGCGTGCTCGGCGACCGTGGCGCGCAGGGCCACCGGCTCGAACAGCACGGCCTCGCCGCCGTGCTTGGTGATCTCCTTCACCAGCCATTCCTCGCTGGCGTACGGGATCTCCACGAGGATGGACCGGTCGGAGAACCGCTCCGCCGACGGGTGCTCCTCGGCGAGCCATCGCGCGATGGCGTGGCTGCACCACACCGATGCGCTCTGGGCCATGGTCTCGGTGCGCGCGGGCGAACCCCACGGCTGGTACGGCACGGCCTCCACCTCGGCACGGCGCTCGAAGTGCTCGTCCAGCACGCTGGCGCCACGAATGCGGTCGAGCCGGAACGTGCGCTGCTCGCCGGCGCGGCGGCAGTGGGCCACCAGGTACCAGGCATCACGCGAGTTCATGAGCATGTGGGGCTCGATGGTGCGCTTGGTGATCTTGCCGCGCGACTCGGTCCAGTACTCGATCTCGAGCAGGCGCTCTTCGCGCACGGCCTGGGTGATGGCGGCGCCCACGGCCTCGCTGGCCGTCTGCACGTGCCCCAGTTCGACGCCCGTGGTGCTCTCCTGGCCCACGGCCGACTCGATCTTGCGGCGGGCCGACGCCAGTTCCTTCTGGTCCACCAACGGCAGGCGGCCCCCCACGAAGTCGAGCGCCCACAGCAGTGCCTTGGCCTCCAGCGGCGAGAGGCGCGCGGGCCGTGCGAACTGGTCGCCGTAGACCTCCTTCTGCACGAACACCACGTCGCCCTCGACCTGCGCGAACACGGCGTAGCAACCGCCACCGAAGTTGATGAGGTTGAGCAGCTCCAGATCCTCCTCCAGGGCATCCTGGGTGAGGTTGAGTTCAGACCTGATCTCGGCGCATGGCACCTCGGCCTCGTACGACCGCCCGCAGGCCGCCAGCAGGCGCGAGATGCGCTCCACGGGCACCACGCGGTCGGCGGGGTCGTCGGACAGGGTCTCCTCAACCACGACGTCGTCGGCCGAGCGTGGCAGGGGCTTCTTCTTGCGGCCCGGCTTGGCCGCGTGGCGGCTGCGCACCGTCTCGAGCGCGGCCATCGTGGCCTCACGCAGCGATGCCGGTTCGAGCACCTCGGCCTCGGCACCCAGGCCGAGCACCCACGAGATGATCTCGCGGCCGCCGCCGTATTCGGTGCGGAACACCGCCGACCCGTCCGCGCGCTCCTCGTACTCGCCGTGCGCACCGAACATCTGGTCCACCCACCACGCGATGGTGGGCGACAGATCGATGACGGCAGTCTCGGTGGTGTCGGCCAGCTGCCACGGCGCCCGGTCGCGGTACCGCGACAGGTCCACCTCGCTGGGCGGCGGGAAGTCGTGCTCGGCCCGGGTCTTGAAGGTGATGCGCCCCTCGATGCGCGACAGGCGGAAGCAGCGCAGGTCCTCGCGGTCGTGCGCGAAGCCGACCAGGTACCAGTTGCCCGCCATGTAGAGCAGCGAATAGGGGTCCACCTCGCGGTCGCTGCGGTCGTCGCGGCCGATCGAGTAGTACCTGAAGCGGATGGTCTTGCGGCGGCTGATGGCCGACTCGATCTTGATGAGGTGGCTCGACACCTCGGCCGTGTGGCGGCTGCCCAGCAGGTTGACGGCCACCGTGCGGGCCGCGTGGTCGTCGAGGGGGCTCGGGCGGCCCAGCGTGAGGTGCTGCAGGGCCAGGCGCAGGGGCTCGGCGTACGCGAACTGCCCCTCCAGCAGGTACAGGCTGGTGTGCAGCGCCGAGAGCTCGCCCTCATCGAACTGGATGGGGGGCAGGTAGTAGTTCTCGGGCGGCATGGCGTACAGGTCGCCCTGGAACGGATCGTCGCTGGGGCGCTCGACGGCCAGCTTGAGGCCCACGCCCTCCAGTTCGGAACGGTCGGAGTAGAAGCGCCGCAGGAACGCCTGCTCGCTCATGCCGCCGTAGCCCTCGACCGCCTCGTGGATCTCCTCGGCGGTCACGGGGCGCTGCTGCGCCATGAGGAATGCGACCAGCGAAAGCTGCCGCACAAGCTTGTCGTCGTCCCTCTGGGCCACTCGGCCGTTCCTCCAGTCGCGGCGCTCGGGTCATGGTAGCCGAGCGGAGGGCCCTTCGGGGGGTACGGAGGGCACGGATTGCCGCATGTGGAGCCATGATCCTGACACTTGTGACATGCGGGTGCGCCCTCACGCCGAGTGGTCCCACGCGCGTCGGGCGGGTGCTGCACGTGCTGGATGGCGACACCATCGTGGTGGAGGGCGTCGGCACGGTGCGGTACCTCGGAATCGACACGCCCGAGCTGCATCACCCCCGCAAGCCCGTGGAGCGCTTCGCGGCCCGGGCCGCGGCGGCCAACCGGGCGCTGGTACAGGGGCGCGAGGTTCGTCTGGTGACCGATCGGGAGGATCGCGACGCATATGGGCGCCTGCTGGCGTATGTGTATGTGGGCGACGTGATGGTGAACGCCGAACTCATGCGCGGGGGCTACGCGGAGTCGTTCGCCTTCGCGCCCAACACCTTGCACAAGGACCTCTTCGACCGCCTCGAGCAGGAGGCCCGCAATGCCCACCGCGGCCAGTGGGGGCCGCTTGAGGGCGGGCCGCCGTACGGCACGCCCTGACACGCGCCCGTATGCGCGTCTACGATCCACCCCGATGACGATCCTCGAGCACGACTACGGAATCCCGTCTGAGGACGAACTGGCGCGCCTGGTGGGCGCGGCCACGCCGCACTTCGCGCTGCAGATCCGCGACCGCGTACGTGCATATGCCGACGCGCTGCCCGAGGCTCACCCGCGCCGCGCCGGCATCGAGGCCCAGGTGGCCCGGCTGGAGGCGCTGGCGGTGGACGGCCAGTGCGGCCCCGCCGGCGACATCGACCTGCCGCCCCGCCCGTCGCTCGACGTCGACCGCTAGGCGCCGGGGGCCGTGGAGTCCCGCATGATCTCGAGGAACGTGCGCAGTATGCGCGCGGTGAGGCCCCACACGTCCTCGCCCAGCAGCGGGTACCGCAGCACGCCGAACTGCGGGTCGGGCGGCAGAAGTTGATCGGCCGCCAGCAGGTCCGCCAGCGGCACCTCCATCACCCGCGCCACCTCGCCGGGGTCGGGCGTCATCACCGGTCGGCCTCCGGGGTGGTGCGCAACCCACGGCTGCACGGTGAACCCGCTCACACGGGTCTCAACGTCGTCCAGCGGACCCAGCGTCTGCAGCGTGGCCGGTGCGATTCCCACCTCCTCGTGGGTCTCGCGCAGCGCCGTGGCCCGCAGGTCGGGGTCGGACGCCTCGTGGCGGCCCCCCGGCAGCGACACCTCGCCCGAGTGATGCCCGGGGTACTCGGTGCGCTTGGTCAGCACCAGGTGCGACTGCCCCGCGTGGTCGAACAGCACGATGAGCACGCCCGCCAGATCGCCCCCGCCGGTGAGGTCGGTGCGGTCGCGGGATGCCAGCACCGGCGGCAGGATCGTGGCCAGTTCGGCGGCGGTGGGCACGGTGAGGGACGGCACGGTGGGCGAGTGTACGCGCGACGTGGCAGGGGGCAGGCGTGAGCGGCGACGTGGTTGACCGCCTGGTGCGTGAACTGAGCGCTGCGGCCGAGGCTGCGGCAGGCATTGCGGGGACGGCGCCGGGTGGCGCACGCATCGTGGAGCCGGGCCCCGATGGCCGCTGGTATCTGGTGGCGCTGGAGGGGCCGGCATTCCTGTGCCTGCGTGCCGATCTGGAGCCCGAGGAGTCGCTCGCCCGCGTTGATGAGGTGGCGCGTGCCTGCCTGCTGCTGGAGAGCGCCGAGGCGCTCATTGACGCGCAGGCGCTGCGGGCGCTGGCCCCCGCCGCTGCCGCTCTGGATCCGTGGAGCGCCGACATGCAGGTGGCGTACGACGCCCTGGTGCGGGCCGCCGAGGCCGCGGCGCACCTGGCCGACTGGGCGGACGACCCCCAGCGCGCGGTCGCCTCACTGGTGGCGCTCGACGACGCCATTGGCCGCCAGGACCGCGCGCGGGCCGCGTACGCGTCGTTCGTGGGTGCCACAGAGCCCCTGGTGGGGCGTCAGGACTCCCTCGACGCCGATCTGGTGCGTGCACTGGGTGCGGCCGAGAACGCGGCCGCGGCCGCCGGGCTCGCCGACGCACTCCGCAGCGTGCTGGCGGGAGGCATGGAGCAGATCGGGGAGGGGGCGGACGAGATCACCGCCCTCCACGTCACACCGCTGCAGTAACCACCGCGTCGTCGGCTGCCGCGTCGGCCTCGGCCTCAGGCTCAGGGGCCGGGATGAACCCCGATTCGATGAGTGCCTCGATGCGGGCGGCGTCGGCCTCACCGAGTGCCGGCAGATCAGGCGCCTTGACGAACTCGTCGAGCTGATCCTCGGAGTGCACCTGGGCGATCACCGATGCCACGCCGGGCCGGTCGAGCACCCAGCGCAGTGACGCCTGCGCGAGGGTCCACTCGCGGCCGTCGGCCAGGAACGCCAGCGTGTCGACGCGGCGCAGCCCCTCCTGCAGCCACTCGCGATCGAGGTGCGCCCGTGGATCGGCGGGCGGGAAGGTGCTCTGGGTCGTGTACTTGCCCTCCAGTAGCCCCCACGCGAGCGGCCGGCGTGCGATGACGCAGGCCCCGGCGGCATGCGCGAGCCCGGCGAGTTCCGCGCCCGGGTCGTGATCGAGGATGCTCATCTCCACGTCGAGCAGCGGCATGCGCTTCGTCCTGATGAGCCGTCGGCCGTCCCCCGGGCGTGCGCCCTCGGGGATTGCGGCGCCGAAGGCGCGCACCTTGCCCTCGGCCACCAGGGCGTCGAGCGTGTCGAGCACGGCCTCGTCGGTGAGCACGCGGCGCGGGGCGTGGTGCAACTCGCAGATGTCGATGACGCCGCCGCCCAGGCGCCTGAGGCTGTCCTCCACCGCCGCACGGATGGCCTCGGGGCGGAAGTCCTGCGCCATGGCCCGCCGTCCGCGCCCCGTCGGCTCGGCGTTGCGCCAGTCGTAGCCCACCCTGGTGGCCAGCACCACGCGGTCGCGTCGGTCGGCGAATGCGCGGCCGAGCATGCCCTCCACGC
>CANGAY010000055.1 GCA_947451735.1 Actinomycetota bacterium | reverse complement strand
CTGTGGCGGGGGAAGATCCACATGAAGCCGCCCATGCTCTGGGCCATGGGCTTCCTGTTCACCTTCCTCATCGGTGGCCTGTCGGGCGTGTTCAACGGCATCGTGCCGGCGGACGTGCACGTCTCGGACACCTACTTCGTGACCGCCCACCTGCACTACGTGCTCTACGGCGGCACCGTCTACACCGTGTTCGCGGGCATCTACTACTGGTTCCCGAAGGCGACCGGCCGCATGATGAACGAGCGGCTGAGCCAGTGGCACTTCTGGCTCACCTTCGTGGGCACCCAGATCACCTTCATGCCCATGCACTGGCAGGGCCTGCAGGGCATGCCCCGCCGTGTGGCCGACTACGACCCCCGGTTCGAGACCGTCAACTCGATCGAGACCATCGGGTCGTACATGCTCGGCATCGCGACGATCATCTTCTTCTACAACGTCTACTGGTCGCTCAAGCACGGTGACCGTGCGTCGTGGAACCCCTGGCGTGGACGCACGCTCGAGTGGATGGTCAGCTCGCCGCCGCCGCTGTTCAACTTCGACGTCATCCCGCAGGTCGTGGGTGGTCCGTACCAGTACGGCATCAAGGACGCACGCCACGCAGTGGTGTTCGCGCCCGAGGAGTTCGGTGGTGAGCTCACCGAGGACACCCGCTACCCGGTGCTCTTCATCGCCAATGAGGCCCTGTCATCGCAGGCGCTCGTTGACGAGATCCGCTCGCGCAATGCCGATGGCCTGTGGTCGTTCGAGATCCTGGTGCCGCTCGGCGATGGTGACCGATCCGTCGCGGAGCGCCGACTCGCCACCACCCTGGCCGCGCTGGCCGAGTTCGGCGTGTCGGCCACGGGGCGCGTCGCCGAGGGCGACGTCGTCGATGTCGGTTCGGCCGAGGGCAAGGCCCGCCAGCCGCACGAGATCGTGGTTGCGACGCTGCCGCTCAACGCGAGCGCGTGGATGCGCCAGGACGCGGTTGACCGCATCCGCAAGGGGTCGGGCAACGTGCCCACCACGCACTTCATCGTGAACGGGGATGACGCCCGCGCCATCGGTGCCGCGTCGTCGCTGCCGCTCACCATGATCGTGGCCACCGAGGCCGTGGGTGCCGAGGCGCTCGCCGCCACGGTGATGGCGCGCTCCGACGCGCAGCCCGGTCGCTTCAGCATCGTGTGCCCGCTAGATCTGCCCCAGCCGCGTTGGGGTGCGGAGTCGAGCGAGATCCGCCGCGACGCCGGCGAGCGTATGACCGCGACGGTCAACGCGCTGGTGTCGAGTGGCGTGCAGGTGCAGGGCGAGGTCATGGACGATGGCGCTGCCACCGCCCTGCCGCTGGCCGTGCAGGCGCTCAAGCCCGCCCAGATCGTCATCGCGGGCGTCAACGGCGAGGCACGCGCGCTCGCCGACGCCGCAGCGGCTGCCGCCGGGGACATCCCGGTTGAGACCGTCAACCTCGGCGCCCACGCGGGGAGCTAGCCAATGGCCACCACTGCAGGTCAGGCCCCGGCCGCGTCACACGGCCAGGAGACCCACGGCAAGAAGCATGGGCTCAATGCCGAGCTGATCGGCATGCTCCTCTTCATCGGTTCCGAGGTGATGCTGTTCGCATCGCTGTTCACCGCCTACTTCTTCATCAGGTACGGCGTGAGCAACGAGGTGTGGCCGCCGCTGCGCAACAACGGCGAGCCGTTCGAACTCCCGGTGCTCCTCACCGGTATCAACACCGCCATCCTCATCAGCTCGTCATTCACGCTCTGGTGGGGCGAGCGCTGCCTCAAGCAGGGCGATCGCAAGGGGCTCATCCGCGGCCTCTGGATCACCATCCTGATGGGCGGCACGTTCCTCGTCATCCAGCTGAACGAGTACGCCCACCTCGGCTTCACGCCGCAGGACCGTGCGTTCTCGGGCGCCTTCTACACGCTCACGGGATTCCACGGGGCCCACGTGGCCGTGGGTCTCATCGTGCTGAGCCTCTGCCTGCGGCGTGCCTACAAGAACGACTTCACCGCCACCCAGCACACGCCGCTGGCCGCGGGTTCGTACTACTGGCACTTCGTCGACATCGTCTGGGTGCTCCTCTTCCTCCTCGTCTACGTCATCTAGGGACATCGTGCGCTCACGTCTCATCGCCACCTCGACCGCGCTGCTCATCATGGGCGGCGCGGGCCTGCTCGCCGGCTGCGGTGGTGCCCAGTCGGCGCTTGACACCGCGGATGTCGCCGCGGGCAAGACCAAGTTCGTCGGTGCCTGCGGCGGTTGCCACACGCTCGCGGATGCAGGCACGAAGGGCGTTGTGGGCCCCAACCTCGACGACGCCTTCCGCGAGTCGCGCCAGAACGGGTTCAAGGAGACCGAGTTCTACGGGGTCGTGAAGCGCTGGATCCAGGTGGCGCCGCAGGCGCCGCGCCCGGGTTCCTATCCGCAGGCAATGCCGCAGAATCTTGTGGTGGGGCAGGACGCCGAGAACGTGGCCGCGTACGTGGCGAAGGTGGCCGGCACCAACAACGACAGCAACGTCTACCCGATCACTCCTGCGGTGGCCGGCACGGCACCGGCACCCGGGAAGGGTCCCGCCACTCCCGCTGACGGGGGCGCCACCGCGCCATGAGCCAGGCGGACGCCGCGACGCTCGACGGCGCGCGCGTTCTCGTGACCGGCGCCTCACGTGGGTACGGCGCGGCCATCGCCCGGGCGCTGGCGGCGGAGGGCGCGTACCTGCTGCTCACGGCGACCGACGCGGGCCGGCTGGGCCCCGTGGCGGACGAATGCCGCGCACTGGGCGCCGCTGATGTGCAGTGCCTGGCGCTCGATCTGGGCGATGCGGATTCGGTTGACGCGCTCACTGCCGACGTGCGCGCACTGGTGCCACGCCTGGAGGGCGTGGTGCTGAACGCCAGCATCGTGGGGGCCCGCGGCCCGATCGCCCAGATCGCACCGGCCGACATGCAGGCCGCCATCGCAGTGAATGTGACGCATCAGCTGCGGCTGATCAACGGCATCGAAGGGCTCATCGCCCGCGGTGCCGGTGTGGTGGTGGTCACCTCGGGCGCGGCGTCGAAGCCCGGGCGCGGCGCGTACGGCCTCACCAAGGGGATGATGGACGTGGTGGCCGACGTGCTGCGCGAGGAGTGGATTGACCGCGAGGTGCGCGTGGTGCGCGTGAACCCGGGCCCGCTTCGCACCGACATGCGCGCCGCGGTGTACCCGGATGAGGATCCGGCCACCGTGCCCCCGCCCGCCGAGCGGGTTCCGCCGGTCATCGCGGTGCTGAAGGGCGCCAACCCCGGCCCCCGCATCCAGGCATCGGAGTGGGGCCTCTCGTGAGCACTGCCGACGCGCGCTTCGACCGCCCGATTCCGGCGCTGGCCCGCCCCGCCGGCTGGCAGGACGTGGTCATCGACCCGGTTGACGAGCCGCTGGTGCCCGTTGCCGACATCGGCGGACGGGTCATCGAGGACCCGCAGTACTTCGCGTGGGGGCTGCCCGGCGCCCTGCCGGGCTGCTGGCTGCGCCAGGGGGTGGCAGAGCGGGTTGCCGCCGCCGCTGAGTCACTGCCCGACGGACTGATGCTGCTGGTGTGGGACGGCTGGCGCAGCATCGAGACCCAGGGCGCGCTGTTCGAGGCCTACATCGAGGATCTGGCGGCGCAGTACCCCGACTTCACGCGCGCGCAACTGGAGGACGCGGCCCGGACGTACGTGACCCCGCCGCGCCCCGAGCACCACGCACCGCCGCCGCACTTCACGGGAGGGGCCGTGGACCTGACCCTCGCCGACGCCGACGGCGTGCCGCTCGATCTGGGCACCGCGTTCGACGCCTTCGTGCCGGAGGCCGGCGCTGCGGCGCTTGAGCACATCGACATGCCCGCCCGCGCCAACCGCCGCCTGCTCTTCTGGGCCATGCACGATCAGGGCTTCACGGCCTACATCGAGGAGTGGTGGCACTTCGACTTCGGCGATCAGTTCTGGGGGAGCGTCACCGGCCGGAATGCGCGGTATGCGGGCATTTCGGTGCCCACGGCATAGGATCGGGCCTGATGTCCACCTCCACGTCCGCATCGCGCCGGGCCACGGGAGCGCAGGTGGTGCCCGCGCTCCTCGGGCTCGTGCGGTTCCAGCACACGGTGTTCGCGCTGCCGTTCGCATTCGCCGGCGCGCTGATGGCCCGCAACGCATGGCCGCCCGTGGGCGTGCTGGGGTGGATCCTGCTGGCCATGGTGGGCGCCCGGTCGCTGGCCATGGCCATCAACCGCCTGGTCGACCGCCACGTGGACGCGCGCAACCCGCGCACGGCCGGCCGTCACATCCCGTCGGGGCGTCTCACCGTGAACCAGGTGCGCGTGTTCGCCGTGGTCAGCCTGGCCGCGCTGCTGGTGGCGGTGTCGCAGCTGCCGCGCCTCACCTGGTGGCTCTGGCCCATCCCGGTGGCGCTGTTCGTCATCTACCCGTACACCAAGCGGTTCACGTGGGCATGCCATCTGGTGCTCGGCCTGTCCATCGGCATCGCGCCCATCGGCGGCTGGATCGCCGTCACCGGCGCGTTCGCCTGGGCACCCGTGCTGCTGTGGGCGGCCGTGGCCGTGTGGATCGGTGGCTTCGACGTGATCTACGCGCTGCTCGACGTGGACAGCGACCGCGTGGAGGGCATCAACTCGGTGCCGGTGCGCTTCGGCGAGCGCACCTCCCTGCGCATCGCCGCGGCCTGCCACGTGCTGACCGTGGTGCTGCTGGTGCTGGCCGGCGTGGCCGCGTCGGTCGCCTGGCCGTACTACGTGGGTGTGGCCGCGTGCGCCGCGATTCTCGCGTGGGAGCACCTGCACGTGCGCCCCGGTGACGTGGCGCGCATCAACGCGGCCTTCGGCAACGCCAACATGATCATGTCGCTGGTGTTCTTCGTGGGCGTGGTGGCGGAGGTGGCCGTTGCCTGACGTGCTGGTGTCGGCCCGGGGCGTGGTGCACGCCTACGGCGACCGCCGGGCGGTGGCCGACGTCGACCTCGACGTGGCGGCGGGTGAGCGCGTCGCCATCGCCGGCCCGAACGGGGCGGGCAAGAGCACCCTGCTTCGCATGGTGGGCACCCTGCTTCGCCCCCGTGCCGGGTCGCTCACCGTACTGGGCGAGGAGTTGCCCAAGGGTGCGCGCCGGGCGCGCATGGGAATCGGCTATCTGGCGCACGACCCCCTCGCGTACCTCGACCTCACACCCCGCCAGAACCTGCAGCTCTACGCCGACCTGTACGGCGTGCCGCACCCCGCCGGCCGCATTGACGACCTGCTCGACCGTGTTGACCTCATCGCCCGCGCAGAGGACCCGGTGCGCGTGCTGAGCCGCGGCATGAGTCAGCGCCTGGCGCTGGCGCGCATGCTGCTGCACGAACCGCGCCTGCTGCTGCTCGACGAGCCCCACGCCAGTCTCGATGCCGCGGGCACCGCCCTGCTGGATGCCGAACTGCAGGCCGCGCGCACCGACGGCCGCGGCGCGGTGATCGTGACGCACGAGGTGGAGCGCATCGCGCAGGTGGCCGACCGCCTGGTGGTGATGCGCGGCGGGCGCGTGCTGGTGGACGAGCCGGTGGCGGGTCGTGGCCCGGCCGAGATCCGCGCGCGGTACGAGCAGGTCATCGCATGAGTGCGGCCGCCAACCACCCCCGCTGGACCCGTCAGCTGGGCGGCCTTGTGCGCAAGGACCTGCGGCTCGAACTGCGCACCAAGGAGACCGTGGTGGCCATGGTGCTGTTCGCCGTGGTCACGCTCACCATCATGCAGTTCGGCTTCGGCACGCGCGACGACGACCTCACGCGCTTCACCGGCGGCCTCATGTGGGTGACCCTGGCGTTCACGGCCGTGCTGGGCGTGGGGCGGTCGTACGTGGCCGAGCGCGAACAGCGCGTGCTCGACGGCCTGCTGGTGTCGCCCATCCCGCGCGTGGTGCTGCTGGCCGCCAAGGCCATCGCCATCGTCATCTACATGACCAT
>CANGAY010000054.1 GCA_947451735.1 Actinomycetota bacterium | reverse complement strand
GAAGTCAAGTGCGCGGGCCACGGCCAGCGCGTCATCTGCGCGCAGCCGCAGCACCACGCCGCCGCCGCTGTCGCCAGGGTCGCCGGACGGCGATGGGGTGACCGCCATCACCTCGGCGTCCGACACGATCACGTGCGTGCGTCCCGCAGGGCCTTCGCCGTCGGATGCGATCACGTCCACGCGTGCGCCCGGAGCCGGTGCGGCCACCGCTCCCCCGGCCGCACGCATGGGCACCGGAACCGCTCGCTCGCCGGGCTGAAGCGGTGCGGGGCCCACACCCGGGCTGCCGCCGAGCACGGCCTCGGTGACGGGCTCACCGGGGCCGAGCGGCGCGACGGTACGCCGGCCGACCGCCCCGGATGCCCGCACCACCAGGCCGCGAAGCCCGAGCCCATCCGGTACCGGGGCCAGTGCGAGTGCCCGCGACGCCACGTCCTCGTCGAGCAACGTGCCGGCGGGAATGACCACACGGGCCACCACCACGCGCCCCGTGCCCTGTGACGCACTGGCCGAACGCATCACCAGCAGGGCCGCCAGCACCACCAGCGCACCGGCCAGGGCGAACCACACCAATGGCCGGCGGATGCCACGTCGCGACATCACGCCGTCACCTGCTCGTGCCCGCACCGGCCGCAGGCGCCGCCGGGTGCCCCACCCCCGACGACGCAGTGCGCGCACGGCAGCCAGAGCCGGTCGCACCAGCGCGCCAGTGCCATCGGGCGCAGCGCCGGCATCTGCACGCGCTCGCATCCCCATGGACGGCGCGGCAGGCGACATGCCGGCAACGCCGCGAGCCCCACGGCCACCTGCGCCCGTCGCACCAGGTCGCGTGGCTGCGAATATGCCGCCCAGTTGGCGATGAGGGCCACCGCCCACGCCGCCTGCGCCAGGGCGGGTGGCAGCCACACCACCTCGCGATCGAGCAGCATGGCAACGCCTGCCAGGGCAGCGGCCGGGGGGTCCGCCCACGGCGGCCTGGCCAGCACGACGGCCGATGGCGGGGCTGCGGCAACGGCGTCGGCGACCGCATCCACATCCATCGCGCCACCGCGCCCCCGTTGCAGCGCACTGACTGATGCCCCGGGCACAAGGCCCGCCGACTCGGCGATGGCCGCGTCCACCACGATCGGCGTACCGGTGTCAGGCATCGTCCGCGAGCAGTCGGTAGCCCAGCCCCCACACGTTGACGATGTACCGCTCCCCGCCCGAGGCATCGAACAACTTACGCCGCAGGCGTGACGCGTGGCTGTCAACGGTGCGCGTGCGCCCTGGCGACACATACCCCCACACGTCGCGCAGCAGCTCGTGCTTGCTCACCACGCGACGCGGGTCACGCGCCAGCGCGGTGAGCAGACCCATCTCCTTGGCCGACAGGTTCACCGGTTCGCCGGCCATGGTCACCCGGCGCGAGCGCCGGTCGATGGCGAGCATGCCCACGCGCAGCATGCCCGCGCTCCACTCGCCCTCGGCCCGCCGCATGAGCGCACGAAGGCGCGCCAGGATCTCCACGTAGGCGAACGGCGTGCCCACCACCTCGTCTGCACCGCGCTCGAGCGCCCGCACCACCCGGTGCGGCTCGCGCGACCCGGACACGCCGAGCACCGGCATTGCCGAATCCCACGGCTCCTCGGGGCCCCCATCGCGGATGAGGCCCACGGCCTCGAGGCCGCCGGACGACGGCATGTCGAGATCGACGATGACGGCGCTGGGGCACGAGGTGCGCAGTGCCCCGCGCACCTCATCGGCGTCTGCGGCGAGCAGCACCGTGAAGCGATCGGCCTCCAGATCGGCGGGCAGACTGCCCGATGCCGGTCGCGGGCCCACCAGCAGCACCGAGCGTGCGGTGGTCTGCGAGGTCATGACGAACTCCTTCCGATCGAATTGCGGCAACTGATTGCCGCCGGTGACCGGACAACGCGCGAGACGCGCGAATGCTCCCCCCTACCGCGAAGCGGAGTTCCCTCGGAGCGGGAAAATGTGCTCGTCGTCCACCGAAATGGTGTCGCCGGGACGCAGCGCCGCCAGCACCCCGCTGCGCGCCTCGATCACGGCATGCGCACCCCGCACGCGCGCCCCCCACCAGGGCAGGGGATCAACCACGCGCAGCACCGTTCCGGCAGCGTCGACGAATGCGACGCCGATGACGCAGCGCAGGCCGATGCCATGAACGGACGAGCAGGGTGCCAGGACGAGCGCTTCGTCCATCCGCAGGTCCGACGTACCCAGAACCCCAATGGCACGGCTGACCGGACCGTCGGCGAGCACCGCGACCAGGGCGACCTCAATGCGGTGCGCTCTCAACAAACCCACCGGCCGGCAGGTGCGGTCGATTCGCAGAGCACCCGGTCGGCGCAACAACGCGCTGCGCCCTACGCGGCCTGCGACCCCTGCCCGAGCGGGCGTACATCGGCGGACGCGCACACGACGAAGTCCGGGTTGTCGTCCGGTCGGTCAATCTCGACGACTGCAGACGTGGGAGTGACGTCGACCAGAAAGGCCTCGGTGCCTGCCGGATAGCCATCAACGGAAACCAGAAGCACGACTGAGTGGTGAAGGTGGGCGTCCGTGACCATGGCGTGAAATTACCTCGTTCGCTTGCGATCAGGAAATGCGGAGACGTTGCGCGGGGCATCGCTCCCCGGGTTGACGATCCAGCCGGAGATCATGCGGTCAACCTGCACGCCACTGGGGCCACGCAGGGGTCCGATGGCGTTGTAGGTGACGCCATGGCCCGTGACCCTGTGGATCGTCACGGGCTGCGTGCGGGCATGTGCGAGCAACGCGTGGCGCAGCGCCCCGGGCTCGCTGAACCCCAACATCGCCACGAACACCAGTGCTCGGTCGGCGCTCTTGGGGTGACCCAACCGGCCGATGTAGTACTCAAGCTTGCCGTCGGGGACCCATGCCGCCGACCAGTCCGGGGGACGTCGCTGGGCATGGAACCGATTCATGGCCCAATGCTCGTGCGCCCGTCATCCCGCATGCGACGCGCACCGTGACGAATCTCACCCGCCGCGGTGCCAACGCCCGACGCCACTCAGTCGTGCGGGCGGAGGCTCCCCTGCAGCGCGGCCATCGCACGGGCGAACATGATCCCCATGGCATCGGCAGCCTCGTCCACCGTGTCCACCGGCTTCATCGACGCCAGCGCGGCGGATGACATCTGCACGGCCAGCGTGATGATCTGAAAGCGGTCCACCGGGGCGATCTGTCCGCCGCCCTCGGCCTGCACTTCCTCCATCGCCTCACGCTGGGCGCGCATCATCTCCTTGAGGCGCTCCTTGAACTCCTCGCTCGCGCCCTCACCGAAGGCGAAGCCGAACGGGTTCTCCTCGTCACTCACAGCCTGATCTCCCTCAGCGGCGTGCGGCTGAACATGTGGATGGTGTCCACAAACCGCACGGTACGCGTCTGGAGGTCCATGAGGATGGAATGGGTTCTCGCGCCGTCACTGAAGTAGCGCACGCCCTTGAGCAGATAGCCGTCGGTGACGCCGGTGGCCAGCACGTACATGGGCTGCGGCGCCAGTTCGCGGGCGGTGAGCACCTTGCTGGTGTCCTCAAGACCAAATGGCTTGAGGCGCTCACGCTGGGCCTCGTCCTTGGGCCACATGCGGGCCTGGATCTCGCCGCCCAGGCACTCGAGCGCGGCGGCAGTGATGACGCCCTCGGTGCTGCCACCGATGCCCATGTACACGTGGTCGCCGGTGCCGCGCACGGCGGCCGACATGCTGGCGGTGATGTCGCCATCGGGGATGAGCTTGATGCGCGCGCCGAGGCTTCGGATCTCCTCGATCATCTCCTCGTGGCGCGGGCGGTCGAGCACCACCACCGACAGATCGCGCACGCGGCGGTCGTAGCAGCGGGCGATGGTGTCGAGCGTGTCGGCCACGGGCGCGGCGATGTCCACACGCCCCTTGGCGGCGGCACCCACGCACAGCTTCTGCATATACATGTCGGGCGCGGCCATCACGCCGCCCGGCGCGCCGATGACGCACACGGCGATGGCGCCGGCGTCACCGCGGGCCACCAGGTCGGTGCCCTCCAGCGGGTCGACGGCGATCTCACAGGGCATGCCGCCGGTGCCGAGCACCTCGCCCACGTACAGCTCGGGCGCCTCATCCTTCTCGCCCTCACCGATGATGACCTCACCGGTGATGGGCATGGCGCTGAATTCCTTGCGCATGGCGTCCACCGCGGCACCGTCGGCCGCGTGGCGGTCGCCCTGACCCACCCAGCGGGCCGACGCCAGCGCCGCCTGCTCGGTGACGCGCAGGAAGTCGGTGGCCGGCACGATCGGGTGCCCCTTGAGGGCCTCCGGCACGGGAATCGGAACGTCGTTGGTGCTCATGCGTCCTTCCGGGCGAGGCGGGCGGCGTGGTCCTTGTTGAACTGCTCGATACCCGCGGCGGTAAGGGGGTGGTGCAGCATCTGGTGGAACACCTTCGGGGGGATGGTGGCGATGTCGGCACCCATTCGGGCGGCCTCCATCACGTGCACGGGCGTGCGGATGCTCGCGGCCAGCACCTCGGTGTCGTATGCCGACTGCCCAAGCGCCTCCACGATCTCGGCCAGATGGCCCAGGCCGTCCTCGTTGATGTCGTCGTAGCGACCCACGAAGGGCGACACGAACGCGGCACCGGCAGCGGCGGCGAGCAGCGCCTGGTTGGCCGTGAAGCACAGGGTCATGTTCACCCGGATGCCGTCCCTGGCCAGCTGCGACGTGGCCGAGAGCCCCTCGGCCATGGTGGGCAGCTTCACCACGATGTTCGGGTGAATGGCGGCCAGGCGCCTGCCCTCCGACACCATGGTGGTCACGTCGTCGGCAACCACCTCGGCGGAGATGGGCCCGTCCACCAGTTCGCAGATGCGCCGGTAGATGTCGTCCTCATCGCCCTCCACCTGCGAGAGCAGGGTGGGGTTGGTGGTGACGCCGGCGAGGACGCCCCACGAGGCGATCTCCTCAATGTCCTGCAGGCTGGCGGTGTCGATGAACAGCTTCACGCGGTGCCCTCCGAGGCGTTCTTATGGCTCATTCGAGGCTACCAGCCACCGTCGGGGCGATTCGTCCCCGGTACGCGACCACCGCGGAAGCCCGAGCGCGTAACCCCGGTGAAACGGTGGCGTGACAACGGGGGTGCCCCGGCCCTACCGTGCCGGTCATGGCCATCTCGCGCATTGCGAGCATCACCGTTCCGGTCACCGATCACGACCGGGCGGTCAGCCTGTACCGCGACGTGCTGGGGTTCGCGATCATCCGCGACCAGGCGACCACCGAGCGCGGTCGCGAGATCCACATGACCGCCCCCGGCGGCGGCGCCGCGATCATCCTCGTGCCGGCGTCGGACCAGCACCGGGCGGGCTCAACGCACGGCGGCGCCCTTCAGGTGCGCGACATGCTCGATGCCGTTGAGCGTCTGGCGCACGGCGGCATCGACGTGACCATCACCGTGCGCCACCTCGATACGGATGCCGGCGTGTGGGCGGAGTTCCTCGACCACGACGGCAACGCCTGGCTGCTGTGGCAGCCGGCCGAGCGCCCCGCCGCGGAACTCATCGCCGCGTAGTCCCCGCCGTGGGGGTCAGTCCCACGTGTCCACGCTGTTGCAGGGGTAGCCGCGCGTGGCGCCGCCGTACGGGACGCCACTGATGAAGCGCCAGTCGACGTCGTTGATGCACGTCTGCCAGAAGGTGTTGGTGCCGCCCCACGTGGCCCCGAAGAAGCTTGAGTAGGCGATGTTGGCCCGGCTGAAGTCGCTGTTGCTGATGTGGGCCTCCTGCCAGGTGCTGTACGGCAGGTTGCCCCACGCGAAGCTGGTGCCGTTGTAGTTGCCGTTGTCGTAGCTGGTGTTCTCGCGCTTCTCCGTGGCCTTGAACGCCTTGAACTGCCCCAGGCGGGCGGCGCGGAAGTCGGCGCGCGCACCCTGCACACCCTTGAAGGTGGCGCCGCGCAGGTCGCTGGCCGCCAGCGATGCGCGGGTGAGGATGGCCCCCTTGCCGACGACGTTGCGCAGGTCGGCCG
>CANGAY010000053.1 GCA_947451735.1 Actinomycetota bacterium | reverse complement strand
TCTGCACCGTGATCTCCACCACGCCGTCCTCGCGCCGCTGCACCGGGTGGTTGGCACCCCGGTGGCCGAACGGCAGCTTCTCGGTGGTGAGCCCCAGCGCGTGCGCCAGCAACTGGTGCCCGAGGCAGATGCCGAACAGCGGCACCTGGCCCAGCACGCCCGTGATGGTCTCGATGACGGGCGTGACGGCCGCCGGGTCGCCCGGGCCGTTCGAGATGAACACCCCGTCGGGGCCCATGGCCAGCACCTCGGCGGCGGTGATGCCCGCGGGCACCACCTCGACCCGCATGCCGGCATCGGCCAGCCCGTTGAGGATGCCCTCCTTCATGCCGCAGTCGACCGCCACGATGCGCGGGCCGTCGTCGCCGCGTGTGCGGCGCTCGCCCGCGGCGGCGCTCGCGAGATCGCGGCCGTCGAGCGATGGGTGCTCGCGCACCAGGGCGAGCAGTTCCTCGGCGCCCTTCTCGGTACTCACCCCGCCGCGCATGGCGCCGTGGTCGCGCAGGTGGCGCACCAGGCGACGCGTGTCGGCATCCTCCACCGCCAGCACGCCCTGCTCGCGCAGCCACGTGCGGAAGCCCACCGGGCCCGCCACGCCCGGCGAGTCGCCGATGCGCGTGGCGATGACCGCCCCGGGCCACACGCGATCGCTCTCCAGACAGTGCGGGCCGGTGCCGTAGTTGCCGATCATCGGCGCGCTGAAGGTGAGGATCTGGCCGAGGTACGACGGGTCGGTCACGGCCTCCTGGTAGCCGTTCATACCTGTGGTGAACACCATCTCGCCAAGCGCGGTGCCCTCGGCACCCACCGAGCGGCAGGGCAGCACCAGGCCGTCTTCAAGAACGATGACCGCGGTCACTTGACCATCGCCGAGATCGCCTTGAACTCCGGCCCGCCTGCCTGCCCGAGCATCTCGAACAGCACCATCTCGGCCGAGGTGAGGTAGGCGCCCGCCTGGGCGGCCTTGTCGAGCCCCGCCTGCCGGTTGGCCGGTGTGCGGCTGCTCACCGCGTCGGCCACCACGTGCACGGAGGCACCGCGCGATCGCAGGTCGTGCACCGTCTGGTTGACGCACACGTGGCTCTCCACGCCGCACACCACCCAGGTGTTGCACCGGGTGGCGTCGTAGGCCTCCTCGAAGCCCTCCACGCCGCAGGCGCTGAAGCGCGTCTTCTCGATCACGGGCGTGCCGTCGGGCAGGCGCTCGGCCAGCGCGGCCACCGTGTGCCCAAGGCCCTTGGGGTACTGCTCGGTGACGATGACCGGGCGGCCCATCACCCCGAAGCCCTCGGCCAGCAGGCCGCAGTTGGCAACCACCTCGTCGAACCCGTCAATGACCGGGGCGAAGGCATCCTGCACGTCGATGATGATGAGTCCTGCGTCGTCGCGTGCGGCGAGCGCCGGGTGTCGGTTGCTCATGCGTCCCTCCGGTAGACGTCCTGCCCGCCGGCCAGGGTCATGACGACCTGCCCGGTGAACTCCATGCCGACGAACGCGGCGTTGGTGGACTTGCTGGCGTACGGGCGGTCGCCCACCACATCGGTGGCGGCCAGATCGACCACCGCGAGGTTGGCCTCGGCCCCGTCGGCCAACGTGGGCACCGGCAGGCCGAAGATGCGGGCCGGGTTGGTGCTCATGCGCAGGATGAGGTCGGCCAGGTCCATACGGCCACCCAGCACCAGTTCGGTGTGGCAGGCGGCGAATGCCGTCTCCAGACCGATGACGCCGAAGGGGGCGGCCCCGAACGGGTTGGCCTTCTCGTCCGCCGGGTGCGGGGCGTGGTCGGTGGCGATGCAGTCGATGGTGCCGTCGATGAGCGCCTCGATGAGGGCGTCGCGGTCCTCCGTGGCACGGAGCGGCGGGTTCATCTTGAACTTGGCGGGGTCGGGGTCGGCGTCAACCGCGGCCTCGGTGAGCAGCAGGTGGTGCGGGGTGACCTCGGCGGTCACCTGCACCCCGCGGGCCTTGGCCAGGCGGATCTCGTCCACCGTCTCGCGTGCCGACACGTGGCAGATGTGGATGCGGCCGTCCTCGTAGGCCGCCAGCGAGCAGTCGCGGGCCACCTGCACGGCCTCGCTCACGCCCGGGATGCCGGCGAGCCCGATGCGCGCCGAGACGACGCCCTCGTGCATCACGCCCGGCCCGGAGAGGCTCATGTCCTCCTCGTGAAGCGTGAACAGCAGGTCGGTGGCCTTCTGGTACTGAAGCGCCAGGCGCATCACCAGGGCGCTGCCCACGGGCACGCCGTCGTCCGACAGCGCGGCGGCACCGGCCTCGGCCAGGTCACCGTGCTCGGTGAGGGTCTCCCCCTGCTGCCCCATGGTGATGGCCGGGATGAACCCGGTGGGCACCACGGCCTCGCGGCCCGCGCGCTCGAGCAGCGACCCGAGAATGCTCGGGCTGTCGGTGGGCGGCTGCGTGTTGGGCATGGCCAGCACGGTCACCACGCCGCCGGCCGCCGCGCTCGCGGTGCCGGTGGCGATGTCCTCGGCGTGCTCCTTGCCGGGCGTGCGCAGGTGCACGTGCACGTCCACGATTCCCGGGATGACGGTGAGCCCGGTGCCGTCAACCACCTCGAGCCCGTCCGGGTCGCCGCCGATCACGCCGTCCCGAACCACCAGGTCGCCCTCGCGGTCGATACCCGCGGCGGGGTCGAGAATGCGGGCCCCGCGGATGACCACGTTGGCCGGGTCACCCGGGCGCTGCGGCAGGCGCACTCGGGGATTGGGTGCGTACTCGAGGGTCATGCGGCCTCCAGCGTCACGCCGGGCGCGTGTGGTGCCCCGGCCTTGTCCTCGGTCAGCACGTCGTAGAGCACCGCCATGCGAACCACCAGTCCATTTCCCGCCTGCGCCTCGATGAGCGTGGACGGGTCGTCCACCACCGCGCCGCTGATCTCCACCCCGCGGTTGACGGGGCCTGCGTGCATCACCCGCTGGCCATCGCGAAGCCGCGCGTGGTTCACCTGGTACATGCGGGCGTATTCGGCCAGCGACGGCACGAAGCCGCCCTGCCCCATGCGCTCAAGCTGCATGCGCAGCACGTACACCACGTCGGCGTCCTCGATGTCGCGGATGTCGGCGCTCACCTCGGCGCCGAGTGCCTCCGCCAGGTGCCTGGGCACCAGCGTGGGCGGCGCCACCACGGTGACCTTTGCGCCCATCATGCGGAAGGCGGCGATGCCGGACCGCGCCACGCGCGAGTGCAGCACGTCGCCCACGAAGGCCACGTGCAGGCCCTCGATGGGCCCGATCTCGCGCTGCACGGTGTAGAGGTCGAGCAGCGCCTGCGTGGGGTGCTCACCCGTGCCGTCGCCGGCATTGACCACCGATGCGTTGGTGTAGCGCCCCACCACGTCGCAGGCGCCCACCTGTGGGTGCCGCACCACGAACACGTCGGGGTCGTAGGCCTCCAGCGTGAGGATGGTGTCCTTGAGCGTCTCGCCCTTGTCCATGCTGGTGCCCGCGCCCTTGATGCTCACCACGTCGGCCGACAGGCGCTTGGCCGCCAGTTCGAACGACGTACTGGTGCGGGTTGAGGGCTCGAGGAACAGGTTGATGACGGTGCGCCCGCGAAGCGTGGGCACCTTCTTGATGTCGCGCTCCATCACCTCGCCGAAGCGCTCGGCCGTGCCGAGCACCCGCCCGATGCCGTCAACATCGAGGTCGCCGATGCGGATGAGCGATCCATGCGTGCTCATGTGGTCTCCTGAAGCAGCACCTGGTCGGATCCGTCGATCTCGGCCAGTTGGACGGTGATGCGCTCCCCGCGGTTGGTGGGGAGGTTGCGGCCCACGTAGTCGGGCCGGATGGGCAGCTCGCGGTGGCCGCGGTCAACCAGCACCGCAAGTTCCACCTTGGGAGGGCGTCCGTAGTCGAACACCGCGTCAATGGCGGCCCGGATCGTGCGCCCGGTGTAGAGCACGTCGTCAACGAGGATGACCGAGTGGTTCTCGATGTCGAAGTCGAGCACCGTCTCGCCCACCACCGGCACCACGCCGCGGCGTCCGCCGCCCACACCCACGTCGTCGCGGTACAGCGCGATATCCACCGATCCGATGGCCGGTGTGCCACCCGAGAACTCACTGATGAGCGTGCGAAGGCGCTCGGCCAGCGGCACGCCGCGGGTGTGCAGACCCACGAGCGCAATGGCCGAGGTGTCGGGATGGTGCTCCACGATCTCGTGCGCGATACGCGCGACCGTGCGGCGGAACTGATCGGCGTCGATCAGGACCTTGGCAGCCATGGCGCTACCCGTTCAGGGGTGCGAGTGGTCCGTACAGGGACTGGGGTGCGCTCATGTGACTGCTCCTTCCCGGCCTCACGGGACCGGTGTTAAAGGCTTGCGTCGCCCAGCGTAGCAGCCGCCTCCGCGGGTACCGGGGCATCATCGCGCGCGCCCTTCCCCACGCGTTCCTGCACCGGAACCAGACGCGGCACGCCCCGCTCGCGGTACGGGATCTCCACCTGGTCGAAGTCGCGCGGAACCACCGTGGCCTCGAAGATGCCGCGGGCCTCGGCCTTCACCTCGCGCGGGTGCACGCGCGTGCTGATGTGGGTGAGCGCGAGCATCCGCACTCCCGCGTCGCGCGCCAGCGTGGCGGCCTCCCGGGCCGTGCTGTGGCGGGTCTCGATGGCCCGGTCGCGGTCGTCGGACGTGAACGTGGCCTCGTGCACCAGAAGGTCAGCCGCACGGGCGGCATCCTTCGTCGCGTCGCACGGCCGCGTATCGCCCGAGAACACCACCACCCGCCCCTCGCGGGCCTCCCCCATCACCTGATCGGGACGAACCACGGAGCCGCCCGCCACCGTCACCTCGCCACCGCGCTGCAGCACGCCGAAGTCGGGACCCGGCGTCACGCCAAGCGCCCGTGCGGCGTCCACGTCGAACACCCCGGGGCGGTCCTCCTCCACCATCGCGTAGCCAAGCGACCGCACCCCGTGGTCGGTGTGGAAGGCGCGCAGTTCCATGCCGTCCTCGCGGATCACGGCACCCGGCCCGGCCTCCATCACATCGAGGCGGAACGGCAGACGCCCGATGACCGGACGCAGCGTGTCGAGCAGGTCCTCGAGTCCCGGCGGGCCCACGAGCAGAAGTTCGCGCTCGCGCCCCCGTAGGCCGTACGTCTTGAAGATGCCCGGCAGCCCCAGGAAGTGGTCGCCGTGCAGGTGCGTCAGCAGGATGGCGTCGACGTCGGTGAGGCCGAGCCCCGAGCGCAGCAACTGGCGCTGCGTGCCCTCGCCGCAGTCGATGAGCCAGCGGGCTCCGCCGCGCGCGATGAGCGTGGCCGACGTGCCCCGCGCGGCGCTTGGCACCGACGCGGAAGTGCCGATGAATGTGACCTGAAGATCCACGCGCTGACCCTATTGCACCGTGCGGATGAGGTGAGGCGGGAGGTCGACGCCATCGGCATCGAGGTTGAGAAAGCGCACGGAGATCGGCCCGTCACCCTCCACCCCGACCACGACCATCGAGTGGTGCGGCTGCCTGCGCCGGTCGGTGGCGCTGCCCGGGTTGATGATCATGAAGCCATCCGGCGCCGTGGCCCACAGGGGGATGTGCGAATGGCCGAAGGCGACCGCGGTGCAATCGGGGAACCGCGTGCGCAGGCGCTCCAGCCGGCCCTTCTCGGGGCCCCCGTTGTGCACCAGGCCGAGCCGCCGGTCGCCCGGCAACTCCACCTCTGCCGTTGCGGGCAGGGCTGCTCTCACGGCCGCGTCGTCGGCATTGCCGTTGATCGCGACGACCGGCGGGCCGATCGCCGTCAGGTGCGCGAGGCACCCCATGTCGGCGAGGTCACCCGTGTGGATGATGAGGTCTGCAGCCCGGCACTCGGCCAGGCACGCATCCGGCAGGGCCGAGCCCCGTCGCGGGAAGTGGGTATCGCCGAGCAACGCGATGCGCATGGGGTGCCTCCGGACGAGCACGCGCGGCAGGATTCGAACCTGCGACCCCTGGCTCCGGAGTCCATTCCGTGGCGCGCATGTAGGACGGAAAAGGCTACAGCACGGGCGATCGCGTCCCGCATCGTCCCGCCAATTCCCCCACGA
>CANGAY010000052.1 GCA_947451735.1 Actinomycetota bacterium | reverse complement strand
GGCGCCCGACACCGTGCAGGTCGTCCCGCCCGGCTGTGCGGTGACCCGGTATGTGCTGATCGCGGCCCCGCCGTCATCAGCGGGGGCAGTCCACGCGACGGTCACCCGGGTGTCGCCGGACGTGCCCGCGGCACCGCTGGGCGCATCGGGCACGCCCTGCATGCGGGCGGCCTTCACCACGTTGGTGTTGGCGTCGGTTGACTGCCACACGGCCATCACGCGCCCGAGCGGGTCGCTCGCCAGCGAGGTGGCGGTGATGAACGTGGTGGTCGCCGCCGGCGTGGAGATGTCGGCGGGCCCGGCCGAATCCCAGACGCCGTTGACCGCGCTTCGTGCCCGGAGCACGGGCTGCGACCCATTGAGCCCGTTCCACGTGACCGTGACGCGGCCGGTGGGACCCGACGTGATGGCCGGCTTGGGGTTGGTGGCGTTGGGCTCATCGCTCGACACGGTCTGCACCGCGCCCCAGGTGCCACCGGTGCGCTGGATGGCCTGCACGGTGGCGGGGCCGCCCGGCACGGCGGGGTAGCGCTGCCATGCGACGGTGGCAGTGCCGGCCGCGTCAATGGTGGCCGCCATGTCGGATGCCGAAACATCGCCGGGTGAAATGGTCTGCACGGTGCCCCAGGTGCCGCCGCTGAGGATGCTCGCCTTCACCACATTGGCCTCATGCCACGCCAGCACCCCGGCGCCCGACGCGTTGAGGGCCAACGCCGGCTGGTTGGCGTTGGCGGTGAACTGCCACGGCGCGGCCCAACCGCTGATGGATGACCACGAGGCGACCGAGGCCGGCCCCGAGGCGTCGTACCACCACATGCCCACCTGCCCGGGGGCGCCGGCCGTGACGCTGCCCTTGGCCACGCCCGTGATGGCCGGGGGCGCGGCGACCGCGGCTGCCCAGGTGCCGCCCGAGAACCGGGCCGATGCCGCGGCGGGCGTGGCACAGAAGAAGTCACCCGTGGCGCAACTGCCCCACACGGCCAGCGCGTTGCCATTGCCATCGAAGGCGACGCCGGGGGTGTTGGCGCTCCTGCCCACCTGCGACCAGAGGGTGGACGGCACGCTCCACGCCCCGCCGCTGAAGCGCGCGGCCTGCACCAGTTGATCCTGCCCAGCCCCGGCAGCGACTCCGCGCCGCCAGACGACGATGACATCGCCCTGGGCGTCGGCGGCCACGGCCGGGTCGCCCGCCTCGATGCCGGCGCCGGAGAGCGCCACTGACGGCGACCACGCGCCGTTGCGGAATCGCGCGGCACGGATCTGCTTGCCGTTGCCGAACCCGACCTCCTGCACCCATGCGGCCGTCACCACCCCATCGCCGCCCACGGCGCTCACCGGCGCCTCGGCGTTGAACGTGGGCGTGCCCGGGTCGGGGCTCACGGACGAGACCGTGGCCGGGGCGTTCCACGCGGCCGTGGCCGCCGAGGTGGCGGCACCAGCCGCGAGCACGGCGACGCCGATTGCAAGGGGGATTCGAGTGCGCATATGGGTCAACTTAGCCCCGCATGCGCGCAGCCCTGCTCAGTCCGGGTCCGACTGCTGCTTGGCCAGCCACATGCGGGCCATGCGGGCGCCCTCGGTGAGCGCCGCGAGCTTGGCCTCCACCACGTCCTCGGGGACCAGCGACAGATCGGGGGCGGCGACCCAGATGGCCGACGCCTGCCCGCCCCGTGCGGCGTCGAGCACCACGCGGGCCACGTCGTTGGCGTTCTCGGCCGGCGCATCGGCCGAGATGGGCGTGACCACCTGCTCATCGGGCCGGAATGCGTACGCGCCCGCCGGTGCCGGCCCATCGAACGCCACGATGCGCGCACCTGCGCCCGCGAGCGCTGCCGGGTCGCCCGCCATGGCCATCACCGGCCTGTGCGGCACCGCAGCCAGGGCGGCCGCAACACCGTCGCCATCGTCCACCGGGGCCCCGGTGGTGATGACGTCGAGGCCCAGGCGATCGAGGCGGGCGGCCCAGTTGCCCGGCTGCGGCAGGGGTCCGGCGCACACCGTGGCCAGCACGGGCAGGTGGATTCCGGCGTTTTCCAGTTCGTCACGGCGCATGTGGGCGACGCTATCAGCGGGACGAATGGCCCACTCTCCTGTGCTGATTGACGCCGACGAAACCGGTACGTTTCCCAGACCGCGGAGCGGGTCGCGCCCCCCGCGGACGAGAAACCCCACCGGAGGGATTGGATGAGCAACGGCAACGGGCCGGTCGGACTGGACGCACACGGCGTCACGACCTCGGGAACCGTCCACTGGAACCCCACCACGGAGGAGCTCTACGAGCACGCACTCCGTCGCGACGAGGGCGTCATCTCTGAGGGCGGTCCGCTGCTGGTGAACACCGCGCCCAACACGGGTCGTTCGCCCAAGGACAAGTTCACCGTCAAGGAGCCCGGCTCCGAGGCCCGCGTGTGGTGGGGCCCCAACCAGCCCATCGAGCCCGCGCACAACGACGTGCTGCGCGCCGACCTGGCCGCCCACCTGAGCGACGGCCGCGAGCTGTTCGTGCTGGACGCGTTCGCCGGCGCCCACCCCGAGCACCGCCTGCCGCTGCGTCTGGTGAGCGAGAGCGCATGGCACGTGCTGTTCGCCCGCACCATGTTCATCCCGGCCACGCCCGAGGAGATCACGACCCACGAGCCCAAGGCCGTCATCCTGCACGCGCCCACGTTCGACGCCGACCCGGCCACGCATGGCACCAACTCGTCGGGCTTCGTCACGCTCAACCTGACCAAGCTCGAGATCCTCATCGGTGGCACCAAGTACGGCGGTGAGATCAAGAAGTCGATCTTCACTCTCATGAACGACCGCCTGCCCGAGACCGGCGTGCTCAGCATGCACTGCTCGGCCAACGTGGCCCACGACGGCCGCGTGGCCGTGTTCTTCGGCCTGTCGGGCACCGGCAAGACCACGCTCTCCACCGACCCCGAGCGCCGCCTCATCGGTGACGACGAGCACGGCTGGGCCGACGACGGCGTGTTCAACATCGAGAACGGCTGCTACGCCAAGATCATCAACCTCTCGGCTGAGGCCGAGCCGGAGATCTTCGCCACCACCACGCACTTCGGCACGGTGGTGGAGAACGCCGTGATGGACCCGGCCACGCGCCACCTCGACCTGGACGACGACTCCATCACCGAGAACACGCGCGCCGCGTACACCCTCACGCAGATCCCGGGCTCGGTGCCCGAGAAGCGCGCGGGAATCCCGAGCACCGTGGTGATGCTCACGGCCGACGCCTTCGGCGTGCTGCCGCCCATCGCCCGCCTCACGCCCGAGCAGGCCATGTTCCACTTCCTCTCCGGCTACACGGCCAAGCTGGCCGGCACCGAGGTGGGCGTGACCGAGCCGCAGACCACGTTCAGCACCTGCTTCGGCTCGCCGTTCCTGCCGCAGAAGCCCAACGTGTACGCCGAGATGCTGGGTGAGCGCCTCGACAAGACCGGCGCGGTTGCCTACCTGGTGAACACCGGGTGGACCGGCGGCCAGTACGGCGTGGGTTCGCGCATGCCCATCAAGGCAACCCGCACGCTGGTGCGCGCCGCCATCAACGGCGAGCTCGACAGCGCCGAGACGCGTCAGGACCCGATCTTCGGCCTGCACGTGCCGGTGAGCGTGCCGGGCGTTGACGCCAAGCTGCTCGACCCGGTGCAGACCTGGCCGGACCCCGCGGCGTTCGAGGAGACGGCCCGCAAGCTCGCGGCCGCCTTCAAGGAGAACTTCGCGCAGTACGAGTCGATGGTGAGCCCGGCCGTGGTGGCCGCGGGTCCGCTCGTCTAGTACCGCACCGAAGACCTGCTTCACCCCGGGGCCCGGGCGCACACCGCGCCCGGGCCCCGGTCGTCTCAGGGGGCGCAGGTCGTCACCGTGGCCAGGTTGATGGCAACGGTGTCCGTGATCTGGCGCCCATAGCCCCCGGCCAGGCACACGGCCACCGGCACGCCCGCGGCCTGCATCGCGTCGCGCACCACGCGGTCGCGCTCGGCAATTCCCTCCATGGTGATGGCCAGCCGGCCCAGGCGGTCGTCCTCGTACGGGTCGGCCCCGGCGAGGTAGAAGCAGATGTCCGGGCGGCCCCGGTCGAGCGCCACGGGAAGCAGGCGGGCGACGGTCTGCAGATAACGGTCGTCACCGGTGCCGTCGGGCAGGTCCTCCTCCACATCGCCGGGCACGCGCCGGAACGGGTAGTTGGCGCCACCGTTGATTGACATGCACGTCGCATCGGGGTCTGTCCCCAACATCGAATGTGTGCCATCTCCCTGGTGCACGTCAAGATCCACAACGAGCACGCGCGAGATCGCGCCGTCGGCGCGCAGGCGGCGGGTTGCCACCACCACGTCGTTGAACGAGCAGAAACCCTTGGCTGCGTCGGCGAACGCGTGGTGCGTGCCGCCGCCCAGGTTGACCGCGGCGCCATCCTCCAGCGACGCCCGGGCCGCCGCGATGGTGGCGCCCACGCTGCGGCGCCCGCGCTCCACCAACCCCGGCGACCACGGAAGGCCGAACGCCTTCAGTTCCCGCTCGCTCATGCGGCCGTTCTTGACGCGGTCCACGTACAGCGGGTGGTGGGCCAGCAGCAGGTCGTCATCGGTTGCCGCATCGGCCTCCAGCACCTGCGCGATGCCCTGGGCCTGGATTGCCTCGCGCAGCATGCGGTACCGGCCGAGCGGGAACCGGTGCCCCTCGGGCAGCTCGTAGTGGAAGCGGTCGTGTGCGTACGCACGCAACACGTGGGGTCTACCGCCCGGTGAAGTCGGGGTCCCGCTTCTCACGGAACGCCGCGAGGCCCTCCGCGATGTCGTCGCTCTGGAACGCCCGCTGACGCCAGCGCTCGGCGATCTCACCGGCCTCCGACGGCGGTGCGTCGGTCTCGATTGCCTTGATGACGGCCCGCATACCGGCAACGGCGATCGGTCCGTTCTTCCCGATCTCGAGGGCGTCGGCGAATGCGAGATCGGCGAGTTCCAGGCGGTCGACCACCCGGTTGACCATGCCCATCTGCCGGGCGCGCTCGGCGTCAACGGGGCGGCCGGTGAGAAACAGCTCGCGGGTGTTGGCGGCGCCGCAGGCGTCAACGAAGCGGCGGATGCCCTCGGCGGCGTACACCCAGCCCAGGCGGGCGGGCGGCATGCCGAAGCGGGCGCCCCGGGCGGCAATGCGCCAGTCGGCGGCCATGGCGATTTCGAGCGCGCCGCCGAACGCGTTGCCGTTGAGCGCACACACCACGGGCACCGGGCAGCCCTCGACCGCCGCGGCCGCGCGGCCCAGCAGGCGCTCGCCGCTGCGCACGGCGTCGGTGAGCGCGTCGCCGTCGCGGGCCTGCAGGTCAACTCCACCGCTGAAGTTGCGATCGCCGGCGCCGGTGAGCACCACGGCGCGGGCGTCGCCCAGTGCCTCGGGGTCGAGCGCCTCGGCAAGCGCTTTCAGCATGGGGTCGTCCAGGCTGTTGGCCCGGGCCTCATTGGCGATGGTGACCACCACGACGTCACCATCGCGGTCGGTGTCGATGCGTCCCTGCGCGTCTTGATTCATCCCCGGCACTTTACGTCGGGGGTCTGTCCCCGGGCGGGGTCTGTCCCCGGGCGGGGTCTGTCCCCGGGCGGGGTCTGTCCCCGGGGTGGGCTACGCCGTTTGTGCCAGGTGCGCGAGCAACGCGTCACTCACCAAAGCCGGCGCCTCCTGCTGGGCCCAGTGGCTCACACCCGCGAGCGGCACCACCTCGAGCGCACCGGTGACCTTGGTGATTGAGCGCTCGAGCAGCAGGTCGCTCATGTAGGCGTCGTTGTCGGCCCACGCGATGGTGGTGGGCACGGTGATGGGCGGCAATTCGGGCGGCGGCTTCAGCCAGTTCTCCGGCGGGATGTTGGCCCGGTAGTACTCGAGCGCGGCGGTCATGGCGCCGGGGCGCATGAGGGCGTCCTTGAAGATGCGGCGCTCCTCGGACGGGAACGTGCCGGGCGCAGCGGTGTCGAACACGAAGGTCTCGAGGTTGGCGGCGTCGTCCTTCAGCAGCCACTCCTCGGCGATGCCGGGGAACTGGAACAGCAGCATGTACCAGCTCTTCTGCTGCTGCTCGGGCACCTGGCGGCACTCGGCGCTTGCCACGGGGTGGGGCGAATTGAGGAT
>CANGAY010000051.1 GCA_947451735.1 Actinomycetota bacterium | reverse complement strand
TGAGGCCGGCAACCTGCGCCAGGCGGTGATCGATGCGCGGCATGCCGCGGACCTCAACCCCGCAGATGCGGCGCCGTGGCTACTGCTGGGTGACATCGCCGACCAGCGCGACGACTTCACTGCGGCCAACGCGGCCTACGCGGCGGCCTTCGCGCGGTCGCCCCGCGATGCCGACATCCTCACCGCGTGGACCGCATCACTCATGCGCCAGCACAACCTCGTGGCGGCACGCGACACCCTGCGCGCGGCGCGTGTGCGCAACCCGCTTGACCCACGCGTCGCGGTGCTCACCCGTGCCCTCGACCGGCAGGCGGCCGGACGATGAGGGTGGTCATCGCCCACGAATGGCTCACCTCCTACGCCGGGTCGGAGCGTGTGGTGGAGCAGATGCTCGAGGCATTTCCCGGCTCGCCCCTGCTCACCACCGTGATGCGGCCAGAGCGGGTGCCGCCCACACTGCGCGGTGCGCGCACGTCGGTGCTCAACCACAGCAGGCTCGCGCGCGAGCACCACGAGTGGTTCATCCCGCTCATGCCGCTCGCATGGCGCACCCTGGGGCGCGTGGACGATGCCGATGTGGTCATCTCGAGCAGCCATGCCTGCGCCAAGGCCGTGCGGGTGGGCCCGGGGGTTCGGCACGTCGTGTACTGCCACACGCCCATGCGGTATGCGTGGGACTTCCAGCAGGAGCGCCAGCGGTTCCCCGCGCCCATGCGCGGCGTCATCGGGGCCGGCATGGCACCGCTGCGCGCGTGGGACCGCCGCAGCGCGCAGCACGTGGACCACTTCATCGCCAACTCCACGGCGGTGGCCGAGCGCATCAGGCGCCACTACGGACGTGAGGCCGACGTCATCCACCCGCCCGTCGACACCGAGTTCTTCACCGCCGGCACCGGGGAGCGCGACGAGTTCTTCATCGTCGCCGGACGCCTGGTGGCCTACAAGGAGCCCCAGGTGGTGGTGGACGCGTTCCGTGGCCTGGACGCGCGGCTGGTGGTTGTGGGCACCGGGCCGCTGGAGGCGCATCTGCGCCACGACGCACCGCCCAACGTGGAGGTGCTCGGCCACGTGAGCGATGAGCGGCTGCGTGATCTGATGCGCCGTGCACGGGCACTGATCCACGTGGGCAACGAGGACTTCGGCATCACCATGGCCGAGGCCATCGCCTGCGGCTGCCCCGTGATCGCGCGCGCGGAGGGCGGCGCGCTCGACATCGTCGTACCGGGCGTGAACGGTATCCTCATCGGGCATCCGAGCAGCGGCGCGATCCGGCGCGCCGTGCGGGGCCCCATCCCCGACGATGCAGACGTCATCAGCGCTTCGGTGGCCCATCTGGGTCGGGCGCGCTTCCGGGAGGAAATCGTGGGCGCAGTGCGCGGGGCCTCGGGTTCGTGAGTGCCGAGCGCCCACGCGTGGTGGTCGATTGCCGCTGGATCGGGCTGGGGGGCATCGGACGCGTGACCGAGATGCTCGTCAGCGGCATCCGTGAGCGACCGGGCGCATGCGAGTGGGTGCTGTGGGGCCACCCGCGCAACGCACACCTCGCGGGCGGCGTCGTGGACTGGGTGGATGAGCGATCCGACCCGCGCCGGCGCTTCGGACAGGCCGGTCGCACCCGCATTCCACAGGGCGACGTGACGGTGTTCATGTGCCAGACGCGCCCGCTGGCCCTGCGGCACCCCTGCGTGGTAGTGGTGTGCGACACCATCCAGGTGGACTTCGCACCGGGTCGACTGAGCCGCGCCCTGCGGCGCTTCTATCTGCGGCGATCGGCACGCACCGCCGGCGCGGTGCTCACCATCTCGCAGCAATCGCGCGACGACATCGTGCGCGTGCTGGGTGTTGATCCCGTCCGCATCGGCATGCTGCGCATCCACGGCCTGCCGCGTCCGCCGGTGCACACCGCGGATGCCGCCCGGCGCGGCGACCTGCTGTACGTGGGCAGCCTCGCCCCGCACAAGAACGTGCCATTCCTCATCCGGTCGTTCGCGCGCACCGCCTTCGCCGCCGCGGGGGGCACGCTGCATCTGGTGGGCGGAGATGCGCACGACGTGGATGCGCTGCGCGAGAGCCTGCCCACCGCGATCAGCGGGCAGGTGCACATCGAAGGGCGCGTGACCGACCACGACCTGGAGCGGGCCTTCGCACAGGCCGACGCCCTTGTGCAGGCATCCCTCGCCGAGGGGTTCGGCCTTCCGGCACACGAGGCACGGCTTCGCGGGCTGCCCCTCTGTCACAGTGGGCGCGGCGCCATGGCCGACATCACCGGCGACGACATCAGGGTGTTCGACCCCACCGACGAGGCATCGGCCGCGCGCGCGATTGATGCCGCGATCGCCGCCGGGCGGCGCGACCGGGGATGGACGCGCTGGCGCCGGGCCATGCGCGCGGAGGCACCCGGGGGCGTGGGCGACCTGGCCGACGACGTGGCGCGCGCGGCGCGACTGGCACTCGGGGGAGCGCCATGAGCACCACCGATGCCACCCGGCGCCGTGCATTCACCGCCGTCCGGGCGGTCGTGGCCCTCAACGCGCTGATTGACCGGGGCGACCGGCGGCGCGCGCTGCTGCTGATGGCGTTCGGCTTCGTCGCCACCCTGTTCGACGTGGTGGCGCTGCTGCTGATCGTGCCACTGGTCACCACGCTGAGCACCGGCACGCTGCCGTGGTACCTCGCCGGCCCCGACGCCGTGATCACCCTGCCGCAATGGGCAGCCGATCATCCCGTGGTCGCCATCGGCGGGATGTGCGCGCTGTTGTTCATCATCCGCGCGGTGCTCGGCACGCTGCAGCTCTGGTGGTCGGCAGGGGTGGCCCACCGCGCCGAGGTGGACCTCATCTGGCGCCTTCTGCGCGGCAGCGCCACCATGTCGTACAGCGCGCAGCTCGACCAGGAGTCGGGATCGATGTTCCGCGCGGTGACCGATTCGGTCGTACGTGTGATGAACCTGCTCGGCAACGGCCTGAGCGCCGCGGGCGACCTCATCCTGACCATCGGCATCGCCGCCGTGGTCATCGCCGTCAACCCGATCGTCGGCGGCATGCTCATCGTGTACTTCGTGGTGGTCATCGGCGGCTGGACGGTGCTGGCACGGGCGCGCCTGCACCGCGCCGGGGCCGTGATGGGTCCGGCCACGGAGGCACGCTTCAAGTCGCTGCAGCAGGGCGCCCTCATGGCCCGCGAACTGCGATTGAACGGCCGGGCGCACAACTACGCGCTGCACGCCGTGGACCAGAGCAGGGACGTCGCGAGCGCCCGGCGCACCATGGAATTCATCATCCCCGCCAACCGGTACGTGCTCGAGACCGCGGTGATCGTGGGCATCGCGCTCTGCGGCGGCATCGCGTCGGCCACGGCGGGGTCGGCGAGCGTGCTGCCCACCCTCGGGCTCATGCTCGCGGCCATGTTCCGGGGTCTGCCGGCGCTCTACCGGCTCATGCAGTTCGTCAACCTGTGCGACTTCAACATGCCGTCCCTGGAGACCCTGCGGGCGTTCGCGGCCGAGGGCGGCCTGGCGGCGGACACCGGCGACGACGCGCCCGTCGCACCCTATGGATCTGCTCCCCGCGTCACGTTCACCGACGTGGCATTCCGCTACCCGCGGGCACAGGCCGACGTGCTCACCGACATCACCCTCGACATCGCGCCCGGCATGCGCCTCGGCATCAACGGCACCAGTGGCGCGGGCAAGAGCACCCTGCTCGAGCTGCTGCTCGGTCTGCGCCAACCGGTCGCCGGCACCATCTCGGTGGACGGCCACCCCCTCGATGACGACGTCGCCCGCTACCAGCGCGGCATCGGATACGTGCCGCAGACCGTGCCGCTGCTCGACGACACGGTGGCGGCCAACGTCGCTCCGGGTTGGAATGCCGACGACATCGACCACGACCACGTGCGGGACGTGCTCACGCGCGCGGGGCTGGGTGCGTGGCTCGACGCCCTGCCCGCCGGCACGCGCACGGTGCTCGGCCCCGGCGGCCCGCGCATGTCGGGCGGCCAGCAACTGCGGCTGGGTCTGGCGCGCGCCCTCTACGCCAACCCGGTGATGCTGGTGATGGATGAGGTGACGGCACATCTCGACCCGGCGGCGACGGACGAGATCGTGCGCGTGCTCGCCGGGCTCGACCCGGCGATCACGCAGGTGGCGGTGGCGCACGATCCGGTGGCGATCGCGTACTGCGATGTGGTCATTGACCTCACTGGTGGCCGCATCGCCCGCGTGACGTCGCGCGGCCCCCACATGCCGGTGGCCGGATGACCACCGCGCCCTGCCTCGTACTCGGCATGCACAGAAGCGGCACCAGTGCGATGACCGAGGCCCTCGGCGCTGCCGGGATGGCGCTGGGGCCGGCGGAGTCGCTCGTGCCGGCGGCACCGACCAACCCGCACGGCCACTTCGAGCAGTACCCGGTGCTCCATCTGAACGAGATGCTGATCCGCAACCGCGGGGCGCGGGCGACGACGCCCTGGGCCATGCGTGAATCTCCGCTGTCGGCACGTGAGCGCCGTGCCGTCGAGGAGGCGTTCGCCGCACTGGGACCCGCCGATTCGCTGGTGGTCAAGGATCCGCGCCTGTGCCTGACCCTGCCGCTGCTCGCGGCGTACTGGGGGGCCATGCCGCGCTTCATCATCATCGCCCGGCATCCGACGGAGGTGGCGGCCAGCCTGTACGCCCGCGACCACCTGCCGGTGGAGATGGGTGAGTACCTGTGGCTGGAGTACATGACGCAGGCGATACGCCATACGAACGGCCACCCGCGCACGATCATCCATTACGCCGACCTCCTCGCCGCACCGGAGGCACAGGTGGAGCGGGCCCTCGATGCATTCGGCATCACCGGCTCCACGCGGATCGCCACTGTCGACACCGACCTGCGCCATCATCACGAACCCCGAGCGATCGGCGTTGCCGCGGCGCAGCACACGTGGGAGGCGCTCGCATCGCCGGGCGTGGCGGCGGGCGATCCGCTGCCGGGGCACTGCGCGCTGTCGCCGGACGAACTCGCGCATCGCACCCGCCTGCTGCGCGAGAGCAGGCGCGTGCGTGCCCGCGTGCGCCGAGCGCGCCGGCGGGGCATCACCACCACGGTCGCCATGCGATTGCGTCGCGAGAGCACCTGGTGACGGTCTATCTGCTGGCGCCATACATGCGGACGCCGGTCGGTGGCGTACGCACCATCTACGAGACGGCCGAGTTGCTGACGGAGCTCGGGTACCGCGCGGTCGTGGCGGCCTACGGCCATGGCGACCCACACCATTGGTTCAGCACATCGGCGCGCACCGCGCGGGCCCGTGACGTCACGCTCACCCCCGACGACCTCGTGCTCATCAATGCCGTCTACGCCCGGCGGCCCCTTCGCCGACAGTGCTGCGCGCGCGTGGGCATCTTCAACCAGGGTGGGTACAACGCGCTGCGCTTCGCCATGTCGGCGAGTGAGGCGTCCCGGTTCGCCGGCGTGGTCTCCGTGTCGGAGCGGTCGCACAGCCAGGCCGCCGCGGCGTACCCGGGGCTCGCCCGCAGGGTCGTGCGCCTGCAGCTCGACCATCTGGTGGCCGACGCACGGGCCGCCTCCGCAGGGCCGCGGAGCCGGGAGGTGCTCATCATGAACCGCAAGCGGCTCGTCGAGACCGGGTTCCTCCTCGACGAGTTGCCACGGCACCTGCCGCCGGGATGGTCGCTCACCGACCTCACGGGAATGAGCAACGACGGCGTCAAACGCGCGATGAAGCGCGCGAGCATCTTCATCAGCCTGTCGTTCGAGGAGGGCCTGGGGCTGCCGCCGCTCGAGGCGATGGCGCGCGGCTGCCACGTCATCGGCTACACCGGCGGGGCAGGCGACGAGTTCATGCACCCGGAGTGGTGCACGGTGATCCCCGACGGCGACATCACGGGCCTGCTCGCGTCGGTGGTGAGCACGGCCTCGCGTCTCGACGCCGACCCCGACTGCCTGCGCGACGCCGTGCGGCGCGGGCAGGAGGTGGTGCAGCAGCAGTACGCACCCGAGGTGGTGCGCGCGACATGGACGGCGGCACTCGAGATGCTCGCCGCCGCCCCGTCGCCGGCACACCCGGTGACCGACCGCCTGGGGGACATCGTGTCGGTGCCCATGCGCACGCGGGCGATGAACGTCATGC
>CANGAY010000050.1 GCA_947451735.1 Actinomycetota bacterium | reverse complement strand
GGCCCTGCTCGCGAAGCGGCACGCGGTCCAGGTCAATGGCCAGGCCCACGCCGCCGCGGCTTGCCATCTCGCTGGCCGCCGAGGTGAGGCCCGCGGCGCCCAGGTCCTGCTGCGCCACCAGCAGCCCGGCCTCGCTCATCGCCATGCAGCAGTCGATGAGCTTGCGCTCGGTGAAGGGGTCGCCCACCTGCACGCTCGGCCGCTTGTCGGCGTCGTCGTCACCCAGTTCGGCCGATGCCAGCACGCTGGCGCCGCCGATGCCGTCGCGGCCCGTGCGGTTGCCGATGAGCACCAGGCGGTTGCCGATGCCCTTGGCCGCGCACGAGAGGATTCGGTCGTGCGGCACGATGCCCACGCACATGGCGTTGACCAGGCACGAGTCCTCGTAGCGGTCGTCGAACTGCACCTCGCCGCCCACATTGGGGATGCCGATGCAGTTGCCGTAGTGGCCGATGCCCTCAACCGCGCGGCGGAACAGGAAGCGCGATCGCTGGCTGCTGAGCGGGCCGAAGCGCAGGGAGTCGAGCAGCGCGATGGGCTTGGCGCCCACGGCGATGATGTCGCGCACGATTCCGCCCACGCCGGTGGCGGCGCCCTCGAAGGGCTCGACGGCGCTCGGGTGGTTGTGGCTCTCAACCTTGAACACAATGGCCAGGCCGTCACCCACGTCAACCGCGCCGGCGTTCTCACCCGGGCCCATCACCACGCGCGCTCCGGTGGTGGGGAAGCCCTTCAGCAGCGGCTTGGAGTGCTTGTACGAGCAGTGCTCGCTCCACATGAGCGAGAACATCACAAGCTCGGGGTCGGTGGGCTCGCGGCCCATCAGCTTCACAACCCGCTCGTACTCGCTCTCCAGCAGCCCCAGTTCCTGGAAGAGCGGCTTGCCTGAGTCCCCCATTGTCGGGCTCATGCGAGCAGCGCCGCGAAGAGGGCCCGGCCGTCAACGGAGCCGAGCAGTGGGTCGCAGGCTTCCTCGGGATGCGGCATGAGCCCCATCACATTGCCCGCCAGGTTGGTGATGCCCGCGATCTTGTCGATGCTGCCGTTGGGGTTCTCGCCCTTGTAGCGCAGCACCACGCGGCTCTCGCCCGGGTCGCCGAACCACGCGCCGTCGTGGTGCTTGAAGGGCACCGACATCACCTCGCCGGCAAGGCGCCCGCCGGTCCATGGGGTGCCCGGGTCGGCCACTTCAAGATCGGCCTGGCGGCAGATGAACTGCAGCGATGCGTTGGGGCGAAGCACGCCCGGCAGCAGGCCGCTCTCACACAGGATCTGGAAGCCGTTGCAGATGCCGAGCACCCGGCCGCCATCGGCGGCGTGGCGCTTCACCGCGCCAAGGATGGGCGTGCGGCTGGCGAGCGCGCCGGGGCGAAGGTGGTCGCCATACGAGAACCCGCCGGGGATGACCACTGCGGTGGCGCCCTCGGGCAGTTCGGTGTCCATGTGGTGGGTGAACACCGGCTCGCCGCCCACCGCCTGCACGGCCTTGGCCGCGCTCTCGTGGTCGAGCGTTCCGGGGAAGCGCAGCACCGCGACGCGGGTCGCGCTCACTCCGGCACCTCCACGCTGTAGTCCTCGATCAGCTGGTTGGCCAGCAGGTCCTGGCACATCTTGTCGGCCTGCCCTGCCGGGTCGTGCCCGTTGATCTCAAGCTCAATCCGCTTGCCCACGCGCACGTCGCCGATGTCGGCGAACCCCATGTGCGACAGCGCACCCTGCACGGCCTGACCCTGCGGGTCGAGAACGCCCTTCTTGGGCATGACGGTGACGATGACCAGGGTCATTCGGCGGCCTCCTTGAGCCACTCGGTGAACGGGCGTCCTGTGATGCGCTCGTAGGCCTCCACGTAGCGCTCCTGCGTGCCTGCAACCACGTCGGCGGGAAGCCCGGGTGCCGGCGGCGTGTGATCCCAGCCCGACTGGTCGAGCCAGTCGCGAAGGTACTGCTTGTCGAAACTGGCGGGCGATGTGCCGGGCGCATAGGTGTCGGCAGGCCAGAACCGCGACGAGTCGGGCGTGCACACCTCGTCGCCCAGGGTGAGGGCCCCGGCGGGGTCTGTCCCCATCTCGAACTTGGTGTCGGCCAGGATGATTCCGGCCTCGCGGCAGTCGGCGGCGGCGCGGTTGTACACGGCAAGCGACACCCGCTCGGCCTCGGCGGCAAGGTCGGGGCCCACCGCGTTCACCACGTCGGCCATGGTGATGTTCTCGTCGTGCTCGCCCACGGCGGCCTTGCCGGCAGGGGTGAAGATGGGCTCGGGCAGGCGGTCGGCCTGGCGAAGGCCCTCGGGCAGGCTCACACCGCTCGTGGCGCCGGTCTCCTGGTAGTCGCGCCAGCCGCTGCCGATGAGGTACCCGCGCACCACGCACTCCACCGGCAGCATGTCGAGCGCCTTCACCAGCATCACGCGCCCGGCCAGTTCCTTCCTGCGCCAGCCGTCGGGCATCTCACTCAGGCGCCAGCCCAGCAGGTGGTTGGGCACCAGATCGGCCATGCGGGCGAACCAGTGCACGCTGAGTCCCGTGAGCACCTGACCCTTACCCGGAATCTCGGTGGGCATGATCACGTCGTACGCGCTGATGCGGTCGCTTGTGACCATCACCAGCCGGCCGTCACCGACGTCGTGTACCTCCCGGACCTTCCCCCGGAGGATCAGGCTCACAGTGCCTCGACCCTCTCGAACACCTCGTCGAGGTGCCGCAGGTGGTGGGAGGGGTCGAACATGGCGTCGAGGCGCGACGGGTCGATCTTGCCCACCACGTCCTCGTCCTTGCTCAGCAGGTCCTGCAACTGCTGGCCGGTGTCCCAGGCGGTCATGGCGTTGCGCTGCACTGCCGCGTAGGCCTCCTCACGCGTGAGGCCCTCGGCCACCAGGCCCAGCAGCACGCGCTGGCTGAACACCAGGCCGTACGAGCTGTCGAGCACCTGCTGCATGCGCTCGGGGCGGATGACCAGCCCCTCGATGAGCCGGGTGGTGGTGGCCAGCAGGTAGTCGAGCAGGGTGTACGAGTCGGGAAGGATCACGCGCTCAACAGATGAGTGCGAGATGTCGCGCTCGTGCCACAGGGCGACGTCCTCCATTGCCGGCAGCGAGTTGGCGCGGATGACGCGCGCAAGGCCCGTGATGCGCTCGGCCGTGATGGGGTTGCGCTTGTGCGGCATTGCCGACGAGCCCTTCTGCCCCTTGCCGAAGGCCTCCTCGGCCTCGCGCACCTCGGTGCGCTGCAGGTGACGGATCTCGACGGCCAGGCGCTCGAGCCCACTGGCGGCGATGGCCATCTGTGCAACCACCTCGGCGTGGCGATCACGCGGGATCACCTGGGTGGCCACGGGCTCGCAGTGCAGGCCCAGCTCGTCCATCACCTCGGCTTCCACGCCCGGCTCGAGCATGGCGTAGGTGCCCACGGCGCCGCTCAGCTTGCCGTAGGCGATCTGCTCGTGGGCGCGGGCGAGGCGCTCTTCGTTCCGCTTGCTTTCAAACGCGAAGCCGGCAAGGCGCAGGCCGAACGTGGTGGGCTCGGCGTGCACGCCGTGGGTGCGGCCCACGCACAGGGTGTTGCGGTGCTCGATGGCGCGCGCCTTCAGCGCCTGCGTGAGCGCCTTCTGGCCCTCCACCAGGATCTTCCCGCTCTGCACCATGGCAAGTGCCAGCCCGGTGTCGAGCACGTCGCTGCTGGTCATGCCGTAATGCACCCAGCGGCTGGCCGGGCCGATGTTCTCGTTCACGTTGGTGAGGAAGGCCACCACGTCGTGGTTGGTGGTCTTCTCGATCTCCAGCGTGCGCTCCACGCTGAACGCGGCCTTGGTCTCGATCTCGTGCAGGTCCTCCGCGGGGATCACCCCACGGCGGGCCCATGCGCGGCATACGGCGAGCTCGACGTCGAGCCAGCGCTGCAGCTTTGCGTCGTCGGTCCAGATGGCGGCCATCTCGGGCCGCGAATACCTCGGGATCATGCGTCCATTCCGGTAGCGGGAAGCCGGGCCACCCTACCAATGGGGTCCCCCGTCGCGCGGGGTTTATGAGAACGTCGTCGGAGGTGCGAGCCACTCCGCGCTCAGGGTTGCGGATGTGCGCTCCCTGATCAGGTCGAAGTCCTTGTCGCAGTGCAGCACCGTCAGGCCGTTGCGCTCGGCGATGGCCGCGATGAGCAGGTCAACCGGGGGCAGGCGGTGATGTCCCGAGGCCACGAGATCCGCCTGCAATTCCAGGGCGCGTTCCTCTGCGTCTTCGCCGAGGGGGGCGTAGGGAAGGCTACGAAGCGTGCGCATCAGGTCGCCGTAGTCGGCCACGCCCCGCGCCGAGTAGCCGGCTTCGAGCAGGAACGGCAGACACACATGCATGCGACGATCGGTGATGGCGTCCGCGATGTCGGCACGCCGGGCCTCGGGAAGTGCCGAGGACCACAGGCGGGCCCAGGCCGAGTTGTCGATCAGGTACTGCTCGCTCACGCGGAGCGGGCCCAGCCCGTTCGCCGCACCTCGTCAGCGGCGTCCACGTCCACAGGTGACGGTCCCCCGGCGCGCACCCTGTCGGCCAGTGCAGCCAGCAGCGCGTCGTCCGTGTTGCGTTGCGCGCGCATCTCCGCAGTCAGGGTGCGGGCGCCGATCACCACCAGCTCGGAGATCGGCACATCGGCCCCACCGGGTTCGGCGCGCAGCGCCGCCAGCGCGTCGGCGACGGCACCGGTCTCGGTCACGGCATGTCGGGGCTTGGTGGTCGGCATGCGGCAAGTGTAACACCGTGCGACACCTGACTCTGTCGCGGAATGTGCCGTATCCGTGCCGATTTCGGGCTAGGAGCCGTCCATCCCCGCGGCGATGTCGCGCCGCATCTGCTTGCCGTCGAAGTTGACCAGGTCCGCCCCGGCATACGCACGCTCGCGCGCGAGCTCAAGCGTCACACCCCGGGCCTGCACCGCCAGCACCCGGCCACCGGCGGTTACCAGCTGGCCGTCGGCATTCAGTGCCGTTCCAGCCTGGAACACCTCAGCGCCGGTGGCCAGTGCTTCGTCGATGCCGGTGATCACATCACCCGTGCGCGGGTCGCCCGGGTAGTTGGCGGCGGCCAGCACCACGGCAACCGACGCCTCGCCGCTCACCGGCACGGGGCTGTCGGCCAGTCCGCCACTGGCAGCGGCCAGAAGGATCTCGCCCAGGTCGCCCTCAACGCGCGGCAGCAATGCCTGCGTCTCGGGGTCGCCGAATCGCACGTTGAACTCGAGCACCCGCGGGCCACCCGGCGTCATCATGAGCCCGGCGTACAGCACGCCGTTGAAGGGGATGCCGCGGCGGGCCATCTCCTTGATCACCGGGCGGTGCACCTCCTCCACCAGCTGGTCGGCCAGGTGATCGGGGATGTCGGGCACGGGGCTCACAGATCCCATGCCGCCGGTGTTGGGGCCGGTGTTGCCCTCGCCGATGGGCTTGTAGTCGCGCGCGGCGGGGAAGCGGGCCACGGCCGTGCCATCACTGATGGCCAGCAGCGACACCTCGGGGCCCACGAGCCCCTCCTCAACCACCACGGTGCGGCCGGCGTCGCCGAACACGGCGTCGTCCAGCATCGACACCAGTGCCTCGCGGGCCTCGGCCTCGCTCTGCGCGATGACCACGCCCTTGCCGGCGGCAAGGCCATCGGCCTTGATGGCAAGCGGCACGCCGTACTCGCCAACTGCGACCATGCCCGACTCCACGTCGGTGACGGTGGTGGAGCGGGCGGTGGGAACCCCCGCGGCGATCATGATCTCCTTGGCGAAGGCCTTGCTGCCCTCAAGCTGTGCTGCGGCTGCTGACGGCCCGAGCACGGGAATGCCCGCGCCGCGCAGCGCATCGGCAAGACCCGCCACAAGCGGCGCCTCGGGACCGACCACCACAAGGTCAACGCCCTCGCCGGTCGCCAGCGCCACCAGCGCAGTGTGGTCGCTCATTGGGATGTCGCGCACATCGGCGTCGGCCGCGATGCCGGGGTTTCCCGGGGCGGCAAAAACCATCCAACCGGTCTTGGCGAGCGCGCGCACCAGCGCGTGCTCGCGACCCCCGCTCCCCACCACAAGTGCTCGGCGCGCCACGTCGGCCACCCTACCAATGGCGCCCACGGCCGATGCGGGCAGATGCCCCCTGGGTCGCGGGTCGTCCGGTCCGGGTCTC
>CANGAY010000049.1 GCA_947451735.1 Actinomycetota bacterium | reverse complement strand
TCCTGCTGTGGCCGGTCATCCCCGGCTCGTGCGAGAAGGTGCTCGCCGCCCTGGGCGAGCCGGCCGACGACGTGTCGCTGGCCCGCACCGCATGGGATGCCGGCACCCCGGGGGCCACCGTGGCGCCCGGCGACCCGCTTTTCCCGCGCGTCGAGGTGGAGGAGCCGGCGGCATAGTCGACTCGCACTGCCACCTGCCGTCGTGCGACGGGACCATCGCCGACCTCATCACGGCGGCGCTGTACGCGGGTGTTGATCGCATGGTCACCATCGGGTGCGGGCGCGAGCCGTCGGAACAGGCGGTGGCGCTGGCTGACGCACACCCCGAGGTGTACGCCGCGGTGGGGGTGCACCCCGTGGATGCCGGCAAGGGCAACTGGCGCGACAGCGACGTTGACTGGATCCGCGATCTGGCCCAGCACGAGAAGGTGGTGGGCATCGGCGAGTGCGGGCTCGACTACTTCCACGACCGCACCACGCCCGACGACGCGCCCCGTGCATTCCGCGCGCAGGGCGAGATCGCAGCCGACCTGGGCATGCCGCTCATCATCCACACCCGCGATGCCGCCGACGACACCATGCAGATCCTGCGCGACCTGGGGCATCACAACGTGGTGCTGCACTGCTTCAGCATTCCCCAGTACCTCGATGAGATCGCCGACCGCGGCTGGACCATGAGCATCGCGGGCCCGGTGACCTTCCCCAAGAACCTCGAGCTGCGCGAGGCCGTGCCGCGAATCCCCGAGGGCCAGTTGCTCGTGGAGACCGACGCGCCCTATCTGGCGCCCGTGCCGATGCGCGGCAAGCGCAACCAGCCGGCGTACGTGGCCCACACGCTCACCTGCGTGGCCGAGTTGCGCGGCGTTGACGTGGATGCCCTCGATGCGGCCACCACGGCCAACGCCGCCCGGGTATTCGGCTGGTGACCGGCACGCCGGATCGCGTGGGCACCCAGCGCCTGATGGAGCGCCACGGAATCCGACCCGATACCGATCTGGGCCAGCACTTCCTGCTCGACGAGAACCTGGTTGATCTGGCCATCCGCATGGCCGAGGTGGGCCCCGACGATGTGGTGCTCGAGATCGGCCCGGGGCTCGGCACCCTCACCGCCGCGCTCGCCCGCACGGCCCGCACCGTGCACGCCATCGAGTTCGACCGCCGCATGGAGCCGGCGCTCGCCGACAGCACCGCGGGCACCGGCGACGTGCGCGTGATCTGGGGCGACTGCATGAAGGTGGACCTCGCCGCGCTCGACCCCGCGCCCACGCGAGTGGTGAGCAACCTGCCGTACCACGTGGCCACCCCCGTGTTGGTGGAGACCATCGCGCAACTGCCTGAGGTGGGCATGTGGGCCCTCATGACGCAGTCCGAGGTGGCCGACCGCTGGCTGGCCGGCCCCGGCTCGCGCATGTACGGCGGTCCGTCGGTGACGATTCAGCTGGCAACCGAGTCGGCGGGTCGTCGCAAGGTGGGACGCGAGGTGTTCTCACCGCGCCCCCGCGTGGACAGCGCATTGGTGGCGCTCCGCCGCACGGGCCCGGCGCCATCGCCCGACGTGCGATCACTGGTGCGCGCGGCCTTCGCGGTGCGCCGCAAGACCCTGGCCAACGCGCTGGGCCAGGCGGGCGCCGACCGCGCGGCCGTGCGCGCGGCCCTGGTGGCGATGGGCCTGTCGGAAACCGCCCGCCCGGAGGATCTGGCCCCGATCGCGTACCCCGACCTGGCCGCCCGCATCGCCTGGACCGCCGATGGTTGAGCGCTGGGCGTATCCCAAGGTGAATCTGCGACTTCTCGTGGGTCCCGTGCGCGCGGATGGGTATCACCCGTTGCGTTCGCTCATGGTGCAGCTCGATGGACCCGCTGATCGGGTGACGGTGTCGCGGGCTGATGCGCGGTCAGTGACCTGTGCCGGCATTGACGGTCCCGCCAATCTGGCCTGGAAGGCCCTGGATGCGCTCGAGGCCGAGGCGGGGGAGGTGCTGCCGCCGCTCGCCGTGGACATCCACAAGGTGCTGCCGTCGCAGGCCGGCGTGGGTGGTGGGTCAAGCGACGCCGCAGCCACACTGCGTGCGGCGGATCAGCTGCTGGGACTCAACCTCGGGCCTGATCGCCTTGAGCGTGCTGCGGCAGCCGTGGGGTCGGACGTGCCGTTCTTCATCCGCGGCGGGGCGCAGTGGGCCACGGGGCGCGGCGAGGTGCTCGAGCCCGCGTCGGCCCCGGCATTCGAGTGCGTCATCGTGGCGCCGGGCGTGGGCCTTTCGACGCCGGCCGTGTACGCGGCCTTCGACTCGCTGCCCGACCCGGAACCCGACGACCTCGCGCCGCCGCCCGCCGATGCCGCCGGGCTGGCCGCCTGGTGCCGCAACGACCTGTGGGCGCCGGCCCAGACGCTGGCCCCGCAGCTCATCGACGTGCATGAGGCCCTGACGGCGGCGGGTGCGTCACCGGCCCTGCTCTGCGGCAGCGGCTCAGCGTTCTGCGCGATCGCGCCCGCGGCCGCGGCCGCCGATGCAATCGCCGCACGCGCGTCGCGCGACATGCCGGGCACGCAGGTGATGCGCGCCCGCTTCGCCGGCTCGCCCTGACCGCGCGCCGCGCCGCTGCGCGCGGTGGCGGCGCTGCCCGCGCCCGTGCCCCCGGCGGTGGCTCGCGCCACGCGGGGGCACGGGCAGGGACGCCTACTTCGAGTAGCTCGCCCGCCCCTGCATGGTGACGAGCACCTTCAGGGTGATGAGGTTGTGATCGGCGGTGAACTGCAGCGGCGTACTGCTGATGCCCTTGTACGAGCCCGTGCCCCGGAGGATCCGGCAGCCGCCGGTCATCAGGATCTGGGCGGCGCTCGTGGTGTACGTGGACGCGCAGGCACCGCTCACCGACCCCTTGCCGTTGCGGATGGTGAAGGTGGTCTTCGCCATGCTCTGACGCGGCTGGAGCAGGTAGGTGAGCTCGATCGTGCCGCTGCCCACCGGGCTGCCGCTCACCACACCCGTGTCGATGAGCAGGGTGGGCTTCGGCATGGCCGTGAGCTTGTCGTGGCTGACGATGTTCACCGAAACGCCCGAACCCGTTGCGGGGACGCCTCCGATGCCCACTCCGCTTGCCATCGTCGCGGCACTGGCCATCAGTGCGAGCGCTGCGGTTGCGACCACCGCGCGCGACCTCACTGTCCACCTCGCCAGGCCGGAGCGGGCATGGGTGGTTCGATCGTGCTCGCCAACGGCTGCAACCGGGTGGCGATCACCTGGTCGAGCTTCTGCGTGAGGCGGATGAACTGCTTCTGCTGCGCCGCCGTGCGCGTGTAGCCGCGGTAGGCCAGGTTGGTGGTCTCTAGCGGGTCGTTCGCCAAGTCGTACATCTCGTACTCGGGTGCGGCCGTGTCGGGCGCCACCGCGAAGTACCGGGCGATCTTCCAGTTGGCCTCGCGGATGCCCACGATGTGCTGCGGCGCGGGCACGTACGGGCCGCTGGCCTGCCCTGCCTGGAAGTCGTCGTACGTGAACACCACGTAGTCCTGCACGGCCTTCTTCTTGCCCATGATGATGCCCGAGTAGTCCACCCCGGATGTGGTGATGGCGGGCGCCCCGACGAGGCTCGCGAGCGTGGGCACGAAGTCCACGTGCGACACCAGCGCGGTGCTGGTGCGCGGCTTCGGGAAGAGGCTCGGGTTCGAGTACACAAGCGGCACGCGGATGGCCTCGTCGTACATGTTGAAGTTCTTCTGGCGCAGACCGCCGTGGGCCAGGCCCATCTCGCCGTGGTCGGCGGTGCGGATGACCAGCGACTGCTCGTACAGCGACGGGCCGCCGGCCTCGAGGCTCACGGCCTTGAGTGCGGCCAGCAGGTCAAGCAGGTGGGCGTCGGACGCCTTCATCAGGTTGCCGTAGAAGTTGAGGTACTTCAGCTTCTGCGACCGCTTGGTGATCTTGCCCGACAGCTGGAAGATGCTGCGGAAGATCTCCTGCGCGCGCGGCTTGGTGCTGAGGTCCTCGTCCACGGTGGCCGGAAGGCCGATGGTGCCCGTGAGGTCCTGGTTCGCAAAACCCGCGGCGGCGTAGTTGCGCGGGTAGCCCAGCACGTCGTGCGGGTTGACCAGCGACACGATGAGGCAGAACTTCTGCTGGTTGGCCGGCAGGGTGGCGCGGATGCTCGGCCACGCCTGCAGGAACTGCAGCACGCCCTCGGTGCCGTAGGCGATGTCGCCAACCGACGCCATGTAGCGGTCGTCGTTGGCGGCGTAGCCGGCACCCATCTGCGGGATCGACTGGTTGGCGCCGGCGTCCATGGGGTTCCAGCGGTTCCAGCCGTACTGCTCGAGCATGTCGATGGGCTGGCCCGTCGGGTACGTCGGCCACGGCTGCCCGTTGGCCTGCACGGGCGTGTTGGTGCCCGGCGCCAGTGCCGAGTTGGCCGGCGGGTACTTGCTGCAGTGCCACTTGCCCTTGTACACGGTGTAGTAGCCGGCGCTCGCCATGACCTGCGCCAGGTTCGGCAGCGTGTCGGGCAGCGGCAGGTCCACCTGCGGGTAGTTGGCGCCGTACATGTTCTCTTCGAGCGTGTACTTCACGCCCGTCTGGGCGGTGAAACGACCCGAGAAGAAGGTGGTGCGCGCCGGCGAGCACATGCACGCGTTGGTGGTGGCGTTGGTGAACGTGAGGCCCTTGTTCTGCAGCGCAGTGAGGCCCGGCAGGTTCTGCTTCGACCAGTTCGGCGGGAAGTGCTGGATGTAGCGCTCCTGGTCGGTCATGAAGATGATGACGTTCATGTCCGCCGGGTTGCCGCTGGGCGCAGCCGCGCCGAGGCCGGTCGCGGTCTTGGCCGACGCCATGTTGGCGCCGAGGTAGAGGGAACCGGCTGCCGCTGCGCCTGCCTGCAGGAAGCGCTTGCGGGACAGGCCGCTTGACGTGTTGGGGGCTTCGTTCGAGTCGCTCATGGCGGCAACATTACGTCACGACCCGGAGGCCGACCCGGTGCGGGGGTATCAGTACTTGCCGGTGCGCGTCCCGGCGCGCGCCCCCGCGTCGGTGCGCAACTGCGCCTCGCTCGGCGGGTTGAGGGCCAGCAGTTCGGGCAGGGTCACGGCCTTGTATCCGCGGCGGCGGATCTCGGGCAGCAGCCGGTTGACGGCCTTGTCGGTCTGCCCGCGGTTCTCGTGCAGCAGGATGATCGAGCCGGGGGTGATGTACTGCTCGCTGCGGCTGAGGATCTCGGTCCACGGCGCCCCGAGCGAGTCGCGCGAGTCCTGCGTCCACAGCACCTGCACCATGTTGTGCTGGTTCACCCAGTCGCTCACGGTGTTGGTGCCGGCGCCGTACGGCGGGCGGAACAGGCGAACGGCCTTGTGCGTGATCTGCTCCGACCTGCTCACGCTGCGCGACACCTCCTGGATCTGCGCTGCGCTGCTGAGCCCCGGCAGGTAGTGGTGTGACCACGTGTGATCGCCGAGCGCCTGCTGGCTTGCCTCGCGCTTCAGCGTGTCCTGCCACCGGTCCATGTTCTTGCCGTTGGTGAAGAACGTGGCGTGGAACCCGTACTTGCGCATCTCGTCCATCACCTTGACGGTGTCCGGCCCCGGCCCGTCGTCGAAGGTGAGGGCGACGTAGCGCTTCTGGTTGCCGGCCCGGTAGATGGGCACGCCCACCTTGGCCACGCGGTCGAGCGCCGCCTGCTGCTGCTCGGCCGTCGGCATGGGATCGGTGGGCATGGGGGTGCTGGCCAGCGCGGGCACGGCGGTCGCCGCAAGGGCGCCGGCGGCAATCAGGAGTCGCACGGGTCGGATAATCATGCGGGGTAGTCAATCACGGGCTCCGGCGCCCACGGTCGCACCGCGCCCGTGCGGAACCGTGGCCGTGGATGCCGCTGTTACCCTCGCCCCGTGTCGGAATTTCAGTTGGTGATCGATGAGGAGCCCCGGGGACCAGGGGCCAAGTGGCACCGGGCGCTGCTCGGGCGCCGCCTGCTGTTCGCCGTGCTGCTGGCCGCGGCCGAGGCCGTGCTGCTGCTGGTGTGGCGCCCGTCGCTCGTGTGGGTCATCCTGGGTGGCGCCATCGTGCTGGCCGCCTGTGCAGGCCTGCTCGGTCGCGTGGGCCCGGGGCTTGGCCGCGACGTGCTCATCATCCTCGGCGGCGCGCAGGCCATTCTCATCGCCATCCC
>CANGAY010000048.1 GCA_947451735.1 Actinomycetota bacterium | reverse complement strand
GTTCGTCGGCCGCGACCCGGTCGATGGGCGCGCCCGCCGCGGCGCGGTAGGCCTCGGCCATGGCGCGCACCAGCACGCGATTGACCACGAAGCCCGGGCACTCGGCCACGCGCACCGGCTGCTTGCCCAGCGCGTCGGCCAGTGCGCATGCGCGGTCGACTGTGGCCGGCGCGGTGGCCGCGCCCGCGATGACCTCCACGAGCCGCATGGTGCTGGCGGGGTTGAAGAAGTGCAGGCCGATGAGGCGCGCCGGGTGTGCGGTGGCGTCGCCCAGCGCGGTCACCGACAGGCCGGAGGTGTTCGTGGCCACGAGCGCATCGGGGCGCACCGCGGCATCGATCTGGCCGTGCACGATGATCTTGAGGTCCAGATCCTCGGGCACTGCCTCGATGACGGCGTCCATGTCGCGCAGCGCCGCGATGCCATCCACCGCGGTGATGCCATCTGCCACCCGGGCGGCGTCGTCGTCGGTCATGCGGCCGCGCGCCACCCGGCGCGCCGCGATGTCGAGCGCCCGGTCACGCCCGGCCTGGGCGCGCGCCATGTCGGCATCGGCCAGCAGCACGGTGAATCCCGCGGCCGCCACCACGTGGGCGATCTCAGCGCCCATGGTGCCGCCGCCGACGATGCCGATGGTGTGCAGGTCGTCCATGCGGCGAGCGTACGTGACGTCCGAAGGGAAACGTAACGTCGTGGAAACCGGATGACCCGTCCGGTTCGCCGCAACACACGGTGACGAACCAAGCCGACCACCACGTCGAGAGCCCGGCCGCGATGGCCACGCGGTACCGCCAGCGTCGGCTCATGCTGTTGGTCATTCTTCTCGCCGTCACGGTGCTGCCCATCATCGCCGTGGGGGCATGGTGGATGTGGCCCCTGCTCATCATCCCCGCCGTGCTGGCCGCGCCGCTCGCGGGCGGCGCCGGGCTGGTGGGCACGCTGCTTGCCACGGCCATCGCCCTCGCCGCCGCGTCGGCGGGTGACGTGAGCGCGTCGGAGATCACCGCGGGCTTCGTCGCCATCATCGTGGTCGCGGCACTGGGTGCCGTGCACGCGGGCATGGTGGAGGGCGTCGCCTTCGGCTGGGGTCACGGCGCCGATGCCGATGGTGACCTCGCGCGTGCGCCGGGCGGCCTGGCCCCGATTGACGTGTTCCATCTGGTGGCCGACCGCGACTGCCGGCGTGCAGAGGAGGCGGGCGCGCCCGTTGCGCTGGCGCTGGTCACCACCCCGCGCCTCGACGCCATCATCACCGACCACGGTCGCGCCACGGCAACGGCCTTTCTCGACGCCGCGGGCCACGGGGTGGCCCGGGTCATCGCGCCGAGCGACCTGGTGGTGGACATGGGCGACGGGCGCTTCATGGCGCTGGTGGCGGGCGACGCAGCGCTGGCCCGCGAGGCCGCCGAGCGCATCGCCGTGGCCATCGAGGCCGCGCACGTGCGCGGTGCGGGTGGGGCGCGCATCACCTCGGGTGCCGTCGCCATCGGCACGGCCCAGTGGGCCGATGGCGATCAGGGCATCGACGGCATGGTGTCGCGGGCGGAGTCGTCGCTCGAGCTGGACGCCCGGGTGGCGCCACTGCCCCAGGACGACGACATCACCGGTGAGTTCAGGAGCGTCGCCGTCGCCGACGCCGCATGACGCGGGCCACCACGGCGCCCAGGCCGGCGCCGGCCGCGATGTCGAGCGGGTCATGATCGGCTGACGCCACGCGCGCGGCGAGCCCCGCTGCTGCGGTGATGAGTGCCAGCCCGCCGAGCACCGGCCGGTCGCGGGCCACCACCAGTGCGATGGCGGTGGCAGTGCTGGCGTGACGGCTCGGGAATCCGCCGTCGGCGCGCGCGCCGGGACGGGGCCGGTCGATGGTCTCGCGGGCAAGCCGCGCGATCGTGGCCGCGGTTCCCCCTGCGGCCAGCGCGCGCAGGCCCGTGGCACGCGAGCCCGGCAGCACGATGAGGGCACCCACCAGCACCTGAAAGGCCGGGGCAGTGGCGTCGGCCACCAGCCGCGCCACCTCGGGGCCCCCGCGCATGGCGCCCACGCGGGTGCGTGCCAATGCCCCCGCGCGGCGGTCGGCGCGGATGAGCGCCGATGTGATGTCGGGCGAGGCCATGGGGGCACGCTACGAGACCGTGCGGACACCCGGCCCCGGTAGGCTCGCGCCGTGCGCATCACGCCGATCGTCATCGCGCTGGGCCTCGTGCCGGCGCTCATCCCGCTCACCGGCTGCGGGTCGTCGAGCGCAGGCGGCGCCGACCCGGCCATCGTGGCCCCGGCGGCGCGTGAGCCCGCTGCCCGCCTCACCGTGCCGGCACTGTCGGGCACGGGGCACATCGCCGTGGGGTTCCCCAGCGCGCGTCCCACGGTGGTGAACATGTGGGCGTCGTGGTGCGGCCCGTGCCGCCAGGAGATGCCGGCCGTGCAGCGCTTCGCCGAAGGCCACCCCGGCGTGCGCGTGATCGGGGTCGCCGTGAACGACCAGGTGGATGACGCCCGCGCCTTCGCGAAGGAGGTGGGTGTCACGTTCCCACTGGGCTTCGACGCCGACGGGCAGGTGGCCGACGCCTACGCGGTGAGCGGGCTGCCCACCACGGTGGTGCTCGACCGGCAGGGGCGCCTGGCGGCAACCTGGCCCGGGCCGGTGACCGGCGCGGACCTCGCGCGCCTCACCTCGGCGCTCGCCACACGCGACTGATCCGAGGCCGTCGGCATACTCCCAGCGTGACCATCGACGACCGCGTCAACGACCACGCCGCACGGCACGGCCTGCTCCCCCCGGGGGCCGGCGTGCTGGCCCTCGTCTCGGGGGGTGCCGACTCCACGTGCCTCATGCACCTGCTGGCCCGGCTGCACGACGGCCAGGTGCAGGTGCTGGTGGTCGATCACGGGCTGCGTCCCGCCGCCGCCGACGAGGCCGCCGGGGTGGTGGGTGCGGCAGAGGGGCTCGGCCTCACCGCGCACCGCATCAACCTGAACCTCGAGCCGGGCCCCGCCGCAATGGAGCGCGCGCGCGACGCGCGCCTGGCCGCGGCCGAGGACCTGCGCCGTCGCGAGGGCCTCGACGTCATCGCCACCGGGCACACGCGCACCGACCACGCCGAGACGGTCATCTTCCGCATCGCGCGCGGCACGGGCCGCACCGGCGCGCTGGGCATCGCCCCGCGCCGCGACGCCATCGTGCGCCCGCTGCTGTGCCTCTCGCGGCACGAGACCCGCGCGTGGTGCGACGAGCACGGCGTCGCCTTCGTGGACGATCCCACCAATGACGACCGCGCCACGGCCCGCGCCCGCGTGCGGCACGGGGCCATGCCCGCGCTCACCGACGTGCACCCGGCCGCCGAGGCGCATCTGGCGCGCCTGGCCGACCTGCTGCGCGACGAGGGCGAGGTGCTCGCCGCCCTCGCCGACGCCGCATGGGACCGCTGCCGCCGCCCCGACGGGCTCTCCGCCCGGCACCTGGCCGCCGAGCCGGTCGCGCTCGCACGCCTGCTGGTGCGCCGTCTCATCACCGAGGCGGGGCTGCCATCCGATGCCCTCGGCGCCGAACCGGTCGAGCGCGTGCGGGCCCGTGCGTCGCGCGGCCGTGGCCGCGATCAGATCCCCGGCGGGGTGGCATCCATCACCCGCGGCGTGCTGTCGGTGCACCCGCATGCCGTTGACCTGGGAGCCGCGGCATGAGCAACCCGGCCCCCGGCGAGGTGCTGGTGACGCGCGAGCAGATCCAGGCGCGCGTGGCCGAGATGGCCGCCGAGGTGTCGGCCGACTACGCCGGCCGCGACCTGCTGGTGATCGCCATCCTCAAGGGCGCGGTCTTCTTCACGGCCGACCTGGTGCGCGAGATGTCCATCCCGACAGAGTTCGACTTCATGGCCGTGTCGTCATACGGGTCGGCCACGCATTCGTCCGGCGTCGTGCGCATCACCAAGGACCTTGACGTGTCAATCGAGGGCCGTCACGTGCTGCTCGTGGAGGACGTCATCGACTCGGGCCGCACGCTCAGGTACCTCATGCGCAACCTCGCCGCGCGCGAGCCGGCGTCCATCGAGGTGTGCACGCTGCTGGCCAAGCCGGCGGCGGAACGCCTGGAGCACGCGGCCCGCTACGTGGGGTTCCAGTTGCCCGATGTGTTCGTGGTGGGATACGGCCTGGACGTGGACGAACGGCATCGCGAACTGCCCTATATCGCCGCCTACGGCGACGCCGGGGGTTCGTAGCGACCGTCAGACTTCCGGTGGCGGTGGTCGCTGCTACCCTCGTCTCCTGTCCCCGAGCGGGAGTTGACCGCTGAGCCGGTTCTTCAAGAGCGCTGCATTTCCCATCCTGATCGTCGTGCTGCTGGCCTTCGTGGCCCAGAAACTGGTCACGTCCAGTTCGCAGCCGTCGGATACGCCCACGTTCACGGGCTACCAGCAGGATCTGGCCGCGGGCAAGGTGTCGCGCGTCACCATGCAGACGAAGGACCAGAACCTCGAGGTCACCCTCAAGGACGGCAAGACCTACGTCACCGGGTACCCCGACAACTACGGGGCGCAGGTGACCGACGCCATCGACACCGCAAAGGTGCCGTTCGTGGTGGAGGGTCGCGGCGGGTCGGCATGGTGGGGCTTCCTCATCACCCTCGCGCCGTTCGCGCTGTTCTTCGTGTTCTGGATCTTCCTGATGAACCAGATGCAGGGCGGCGGGTCGAAGGTGATGAGTTTCGGCAAGAGCCGCGCCAAGCGCATGGCGCCCGACCAGCCCAAGATCACCTTCCGTGACGTCGCGGGTGCCGACGAGGCCGTGGAGGAGCTCGAGGAGATCAAGGAGTTCCTCGAGAACCCCAAGCGCTTCCAGGCACTCGGCGCGCGCATCCCCAAGGGGGTGCTGCTGTACGGGCCTCCCGGCACCGGCAAGACGCTGCTGGCGCGTGCCGTGGCGGGCGAGGCCGGCGTGCCCTTCTTCTCCATCTCGGGATCCGACTTCGTCGAGATGTTCGTGGGCGTGGGCGCAAGCCGCGTGCGCGACCTCTTCGAGCAGGCCAAGCAGAGTTCGCCCTGCATCATCTTCATGGACGAGATCGACGCCGTGGGTCGCCACCGTGGCGCCGGGCTCGGTGGTGGACACGACGAGCGCGAGCAGACCCTGAACCAGCTGCTGGTGGAGATGGACGGCTTCGAGGCGAAGGACAACATCATCCTCATCGCCGCCACCAACCGTCCCGACATCCTCGACCCGGCCCTGCTGCGCCCGGGCCGCTTCGACCGCCAGATCATGGTTGACCGCCCCGACCGCGCCGGCCGCGCCGAGATCCTGCGGGTGCACACGCGCGGCAAGCCCATCTCGAAGGACATCGACCTCGACACGCTGGCCGGTCAGACCCCGGGCTTCACGGGTGCCGACCTGGCCAACCTGGTGAACGAGTCGGCCCTGCTGGCGGCCCGCAAGGGCAAGAAGATCATCGACGAGCAGGAGCTCGAAGAGGGCATCCTGCGCGTCATCGCTGGCCCCGAGAAGAAGACCCGCCTGCTCTCCGACAAGGAGCGCGTGGTCACCGCGTACCACGAGATGGGCCACGCCATCGTGGGCCACTTCCTTCCGAACGCCGACCCGGTGCACAAGATCTCCATCGTCAGCCGCGGCCAGGCGCTCGGCTACACCATCTCGATGCCGTCCGAGGACAAGTTCCTCACCACGCGCGCGCAGCTGGAGGACACCATGGCCATGACCCTTGGCGGACGTGCCGCCGAGGAGATCGTGTTCACGGAGATCACCACGGGTGCCGCGAACGACCTCGAGAAGGTCACGGCCACCGCCAAGCAGATGACCATGCGCTTCGGCATGAGCGAGAAGCTCGGCCCGCGCGTGCTCGGCCACAGCCAGGGCGCCCCGTTCCTGGGTCGCGACATGCACTCGGAGCCCGACTACTCCGACGACATCGCGCGCCAGATCGACACCGAGATCCGCCGCATCATCGAGGACGCCTACCAGCGGGCCAAGGACATCCTGTCGGAGCACCGCAACGACCTCGAGAACATCACGCAGGTGCTGCTGCGCCGCGAGACCATCGAGCGCGACGAGTTCCTGCGTCTGCTCGAGGGCGAGTCGGAGGCCGACGTGTTCCGCGTGAAGGACGAGCGCGCCCGTCAGAAGGCCGCCGAGGACGAGCGCGCCGCCGCAGAGGCCGACGCCGAGTCGTCAACGCGTCGCATGCCCGTGCC
>CANGAY010000047.1 GCA_947451735.1 Actinomycetota bacterium | reverse complement strand
TCGCCACGTATCAGCCGTCCAACATCGGCATCACCTACAAGGTGGGACCGGGCGCCTGGGTGACGCCGTCCCGGCAGTACACGTCGGGCTCGGTGACCATCCTGAAGACGCTGCCGCCGATGATGGGCTGATCGCCCGCTCGGCGGCGCACCCCGGCCACGCCGGGGTGCGCCGCCGCTCGGCTACTTCTTGGTGACGATCACCTGGCGGCCGTTCAGTGGAAGCACCGGACGCGAGTTGTGGTCGTACGCGGCCTCGAGCGCCTTCATCTGTGCGGCGCTGATGGTCACCGGCTGCGTGAGGAGCACCCAGTTGACGCCCTCGGTGCACGGCGGCGTGGTGAGGCTGCCCGAGTAGCGGTAGCTCCTGCGGCTGCTGGGGAGCAGCGCGGGCCAGTTGAGCGGGGCGCTGCGCGTGGTGCCCTCGGGCAGCTGCGCGGTGCGCACGAACGGTGCCCACGCGGCGTTTCGCTGCCGGCCCGTGCTGAGCAGGACGCCCACCACCGTGAGGGAGCCGTCGGCAGCCTCGTTCACGAAGTGCGCCTCGGCCGGGTATCGCCTGCCGTTGATGGTGTGCTCGCTCGGGGCGTGGAAGTGCATCTGCAGCAGTGTCGACTTCGTGCCGTTGACCATCACCGTGTTGCCCGGGGCGCTGGTCACCTGGATGGTGTGGCCGTTGTTGAATCCCGTGACCTTGCCGCCCTGATAGCTGATGACGGGAGCGGCCTTCGAGTGGGGCGTGGGGGACACCACGTTGATGGGGGTCTGCGACGCGTCGGCGCAGGCGGCGTATGCGGGGTCAAGCGTGGACCAGTACTCCGGGCCCGTGGCACCCGAGTACGACCACGACGCACCGCTGCCGTGCTGGTCGGGCGCGGTCTGGGTCTCAGGGCTGAACGGCAGCGCGGGCAGCCGGGCGGCGGATGCGCTGGCGAGGCCGATGAAGGCGGATGCACCGGCGGCGACCGCCGTGAGTGCAAGTGTGCGGCGGGACGGCATGTGAGGCTCCTGGCGGGTTCCGGGGAACGGGATTGGCGCGAGTCTACGCTCTTCGTGCCGTCAGATCCCCTCGATCGCGGTGATGCGGCCTGACGCGATGGCCTCCTGCATGAGGGCGTGGTCGCTCACGGTCTGCACCGCGTAGTCCTTGGCGAACGCCGCGATGGCGTCGTCGAACTGCGGCCCCGTGCCGAGATACCCCGTGATCATCGCGGTGTCGCCGCTGCGCGCGTGCGAGCGCGCGAGGGTGCCGCCGCAGAGGCTGGCGTAGGCCTCGAGTACCTCGGGGGCCATGCGCGCCACGTCGGCGGAGCCCTTCATGTCACGAAGCTGCCGCACGTAGTACTGGCGGCGCGACCCCATCACGCCCGAGTACCAGCCCAGGAACATGTCGCTGGCCGCCTGCATCATGCGCTGACCCTCCACAACGCGGCGCCCCTGGTGGCGGTAGGGGCTCGCACCCGCGTAGGGCGCCAGCACCGATGTGCGCGCCTCCTTCATCTGCAGGAAGAGTGGGTCCTGATCGTCCCGGCCCAGGAAGAGGGCGATGCGGGCGTCGAGGCCCACCGAACCCACGCCCACCACCTTCCGCGCGGTGTCAACCAGGTGGTACCGGTTGAACACCTCCAGGCGGTCGTCCTGAAGGGTCGCGCGGTACTGCTCGAGCACGCGGGGGATGACCCTGGCCATGTCGCGGCTGTCGGGCGGGTGGTCGAGCAACGGCGGCTGGTCGACGATGTGCACCTCGCCGTCCTCGGCCACCGTGGTGAGGTTCTCGAGCGCCTGCAGGTTGCCCTTGGTGCGCGTCTTGGCCAGACCCTTCTCGAAGCGCCGTCGCGCCTTCTCGGTGGGCAGGAACTGCTCGAGCGCCTCCACGTCAACGCGCGCGTAGTGCACGTCGAGGAAGGTCATGTCGGCAAGTTGCGCCATGGCCTCGCGGTAGCCCCGTGCGCAGTTGGTGGCGGCCGTCGTCGCCTGGGCCTGGGTGAATCCGTTGTCGAGGGCCGCCACGTGGATGCTGGCGGCCAGGCGCTTGACGTCCCACTCGAACGGGGCCTCGAGCGTCTCGTCGAAGTCGTTGACGTCGAACACGAGGTTGCGCTCGGGCGTGGCGTACGCGCCGAAGTTGAGCAGGTGGGCATCGCCGCAGGCCTGCACGCGAATGCCGCTGCTGGGGGTCTTCGACAGGTCGCGCGCCATCACGGCGGCCGCGCCACGCAGGAACGTGAAGGGCGACACCGCCATGCGCCCGTGACGGATGGGCACGAGGTCGGGAATGCGCACCTTGTCCTGTGCGATCAGTTGCGCCACCGGATCGGCGCGGCGCGGGGGTGCGGTCCATCCCGCCTGCGATGAGCGGGGAACCAGTTTGCGAAGGGCACGGCCCGCTGCCATGCGTTCGTCCTGCGTGAGCCGGGCTGGTGCGTTCTCGTGCATACGGCAACGCTACCCCGCATCCCGGCACGCGTGCCGGGATGCGGGGTGCGAAACCTGCGTGGGGGTCAGACCCCGCTGATGATTGCCTGGCGCTCCGGGCTGTCCGGCTGCACCAGCTTGGCGACCTCGGCCGTGTTGATCTCGGCAACGATGATGTCGCCCACCTCGTCGTGGTTCGAGGTGAACAGACCGCGGCGCGTGAGGGCCTCGGCGGCCCCACGGTTGTCCTCGGTCGGCGTGAGGTAGTGAATCGCCTCTGCCTTGTAGCGGTGGATCAGGAACAGGTGCATCAGCGTCATCAGGCGCTTGCGACGCAGGTTCAGATCGAACGTGTTCTGGTCGCGCACCGACAGGAACGTGCGGCCCGAGCGGTCCTCCATCTCACCGAACACGATGTTGGCCAGCTTCTCACCCTGCGGGTTGTAGATGGCCAGCTCGAGGATCTGCGAACCCGGCGTGTGCGGACGCAGCTGCACGCGCAGCTCGTCGGTGATGCCATGGTGCTCGCGCCACGGCACCAGCCACTCGCTGAGCACCTTCGGCGGAACCTCCGTCTGCACCAGGTGCTGGTGCTGGGTGGATCCGGAGCCCATGGCCTTGGTGGTGGCCGTCTGACCCGACAGCGACGCGAGCGCCGCGTCGGCCCGGGGGCCGCCGACCAGGGTCTGCGGGGTGCGGTACGGCGACTCCAGCAGGCGGAAGCGGCGCTGCAGGCGCGCAAGCGCCAGCATGCCGTCCTCGCGAAGGCTCTGCGAGAACTCCTCGGCGGCGAGGCCGTCGATCTGGTGGCCACCGTAGGTGATGAAGTTGAAGACGAAGCCCAGCTTGCCGATCTCGGCAGGGAAGGCACGCATCTCGTCGTCGGTCATGCCGGTGGTGTCCCAGTTGAACGACGGCGACAGGTTGTACGCCATCATCTGGTTCGGGAACACCGCGCGGATGGCGTCGGCGAACTCCTTGGCGTCGGCCAGGTCGGCCGTCTTGGTCTCCATCCAGAGGATGTCGGCGAAGGGCGCCACGGCCAGCGACTTGGCCACCGCGTACGGGATCCCGCCGCGGATCTGGAAGTAGCCCTCCGGGGTCTTCGCCCGGTCGGCGCTCCAGTTGACCTCCACGCCCATGTCGCGGGCCTTCTCGCGGATCTCGTACCAGCCGGCACGGTGCGAGAACGCGTTCCACTCGTCAACGGTCATGCCGAGGTCGGCACCCTCGTCGAGACGGAACTTGATGGCCTCCGACACGGCCTCGGCCAGGGTGGACAGGTTGGCACCGGCCTCCCATGCGGCAAGGAACACGTCGGCGGCGCTGTCGAGGGTGTCCTCGGGCAGCGACGACGGGTCGGCAAGGTGGGCCTTGGCGATCTCGGCCACCTTGGCGGCCACGCCGGAGTCGGCGAGCCACTTGTCGGCCTCGGCCTCCTCGGGGCCGGACACGGCGTACAGCAGGTGGCCGTTGAGCTCCTCGACGCCCGCGTTGTGCAGCTGGCGGATGACTGCCAGGTACGACGCGCGGTAGGCCGGCACGGCGGTGCCGTTGACACCCAGGATGAAGGGCTGGTCGCGCTCGTCACCGCAGCCGTCGAGCAGGTTGGCTGCCTCGGCGTCGGTGCGGCACACGATGATGCCGGGCACGCCCATCACGTCGAGCTGGAAGCGGGCAGCCGATGCGCGCTTGATCTGCTCGTCGGACGGCACGAGCACCTTGCCGCCCTGGTGGCCGCACTTCTTGGCACCGGGCTTCTGGTCCTCGATGTGGTAGCCGGGCACACCCACCTCGACGAAGCGCCGGATGAGGTTGCGCACGTGGGCGTCGCCACCGTGACCGGTGTCGGCGTCGGCGATGATGAACGGGCGGTAGTCCACCTCGGGGGTGGCTGCGCGCTCGGCCTCGCTCATGTGGGCGCGGTGGTACTGCTGATTGCGGTCAGCGGTGAGCAGCGCGCGCACGATGGACGATGCCTCGTCGGGCACCTGGCTCAGCGGGTACGACGCGAGGTCGGGGCCCGGGTCCTCGTTGATGGAACCCTTGGCCGACGTGGCCCAGCCACCGAGGTAGATGCCCTCGATGCCGGCACGCTTCTGCGCGACGGCCTGGCCGGGCGAGTACGGGCCGTACGTGGTGATGGACTTGCCCTCGGCGAAGAGCTCGCGCAGGCGGGCATAGAAGCCCTCGGCGGCCTCACGGGCCACGGTGTAGTCCTGGGCGACGGTGCCCTTCTGCTCGGCCACCATGCGGGGCGAGTAGAGGCGGGTGATCTCCGCGAAGCGCGGGGACTCCATGTACTCCCGGGTCTGCTGGACCTCGGCGTCGAATGCCGACATGAACCTTCCCTTGGGTTGGACTGCGTGGGACCGGGCATTCTAAGCAGTGTGGACGCCCATGCCGCCCGCTTCGCCCATCCATTCGAGGGGCGTGGGGGACAAGGGTCCCTGACGGGTCGCATAGGTACTGTGCCGCGCGTGATCGATATCGCACTGCACAACCTGCATCAGGCGGCCGGCATCGGCGTGGCCGGCAACTTCGCCGGGCACCTCGAGCAGGCGGGCGAGGCGGCCGACTTCGTCAACGTGGTGGCCGAGTCGGCGCAGGCGCCCAAGGGCATCTTCCCGTGGCACATGCCCGGGCGCGATGGGTACCTCGGCGTGTTCCCCCTGAGCGCCGATGCCATCACCTGGCCCGAGCGCGACCACGATGTGGATCTGCAGATCGAGCCCGAGGTGGGTGCCATCTGCCGGCTCACGTACGACGCCGGCGGCCGGGTGACGGCCATCGCACCCGAGGCCGTGGCCGCGTTCAACGACTGCTCCATCCGCGTGGCCGGCGCGCCCAAGATCAGCCAGAAGAAGAACTGGGCGCCGGCATCGAAGGGCCTGGCCGCCCGCGGGTTCGCCGTGGCCGACCTCGATCCGGCCGGCGGGCTGGCCACGCTGCGCATCGCCTGCTTCCTGCGGCGCGATGGCGTGGTGCACGAGTACGGCATCGACAGCCCCGCGCGCGGGTACTCATATGCCGGCAGCACGCTCGTCGACTGGATCATCGAGCGCCTGGCAAACCAGCAGGGGTCCCCCGACACGCCGCTCGAGCCGGTGGGGCAGTACCTGCGTGACGCCGGCTGCCCCCAGCAGGTGGTGTTCGGCATCGGTGCCACCCGGTACACCGCCTTCGGCGAGGCAAATTACTTGCGGCCGGGCGATGAGAGCATCGTCATCGTCTACGACGAGCGGGTGACGTCACCGGCCGCCGTGGCGGCGGCGGTGCAGGCCGGCGACGAAGGGTCGTTGCCCGAGGCCTCCGTGCTGGTGCAGGTGGTGCGGCCCGGCTGACCGTCGGGGCGGCCCCGGGCGGTGGCGCCGAGGCTGCCGGTGTGCTGGCATTCGTCCCCTTCTCGGCGCGGGGATGATGCATAAGGCCCGCGCGTACATCGCATAACGTAGGCTCACACTTCATGCCCGCGACCAGCCCGTTCCCATTCACGCCCGCCGAGGCGGAGTCACTCACGGCCGACGAGATCGTCGCGGCCGCGATCACGGCGTTCCACCCCGGCATCGCGCTTGCCTGCTCGTTCCAGCAGGAGGAGGCCGTGCTGCTCGACATGGTGTTCGCCGTCCGCCCCGACGCGCGGGTGTTCGCGCTCGACACCGGATTCCTGTTCCCCGAGACGTACGAGACGTGGAAGGCCTACGAGGATCGCTACGGCATCACCATCGAGGCATTTCGCGGGCCGAGCCCTGAGGAGCAGGCTGCCGAGTTCGGCGACCGCCTGTGGGAGACCGACCCCAAC
>CANGAY010000046.1 GCA_947451735.1 Actinomycetota bacterium | reverse complement strand
GGTGCCCGCCGTCTTGCCGGCGCATTCGATCTGCGCCTGCTGAATCACGTCGACGGCCGCGCCGTACTGCTGCTGGTCGGGTCGCACCTGCTTGAGGGCGGCCGCGTAGTCGGCCCGCGAGTAGCACTGGCTCAACTGGCCGTTGTCGGCGTAGTCGGCGAGCACGGACTGACCGCTTGCGGACGCGGACGCCGTGAGGAGTCCCAACGTGAGCGCAAGTAGGAAAGACGCGAGTACGCTGCGGCGGATGATGGAGGCCATGGGCAGGACGGCGAGCGTACCCATGCCCCATGGGGCGGGCAAGCGCGCACGTCCCGGGGGCACCTGCTGACGGTGCGGATGCGGCGATCTGACGCACCCGTTGCGGTGGGCATTCTGCTGCTCGTGGGCTGGGCCGTGCTCACGTGCGCCAACGGGGGAATCGACCTGGGCGACGGCCTGGCCACGCGTGGCGCCACGGCGGCGCTGTTCGCCACGGTCATCGCGGCGCCGGTTGCGGCGTGGGCCGTCATGCGGGCGCGCGACCGCGCGGCGCTGCAGTCGGGCCCGTCGGTGCTGGCCATGTGCGGGCTGTTCGGCCTGGCGCTGTTCGCGGGCATCTCAATCGCCTGGGCGCTCGCGCCCGACCTGGCGTGGACCGAGGCCAACCGCACCGCGCTGGCGTTCCTCGCCCTGGTGCTGGGCATCACGCTCGGCAGCATCATCCCCAGGTCGCCCGAGCGGTTCGCCACGGGGCTGGCGCTTGCCACCGCGCCCGTCATCGCATGGGCGCTGCTGGCCCGCTGCCTGCCCACGGTGTTCGGCAGCGACTACGAGCCCTCGCGTCTGCAGGCGCCGATCGGGTACTGGAACGCACTGGCGCTGGTGGCCGTGATGGCCGTGCCGGGAATCCTGTGGTGGGCAGGCCGGCGCGGGGCCACCACCACCGACCTGCTCATCTCGAGCGGCGGACTGGCCGTGGTGCTCACGGCGCTCATGCTCACGTACTCGCGCGGTGGGCTGCTGGCGCTCATCCTGGTGCTGGTGATCGTGCTGTGGATGGTGCCCGGGCGCGTGGCCATGCTGTCGGTGCTCATCGGCGGAGCCGTGGGTGCCCTGCTGCCGGTGATCTACGGGCTCACCACCGATGCGCTCACCGACGACGCCCTGATCGCGGCCGACCGCAGCGACGCGGGGTTGGGGCTGCTGTGGCGCATCCTGCTGGGTGTGGCAATCGCCCTGCTGGTTGGGTGGCTGGCCATGCGCCTGCTGGGCGGCGGCACGCTCACCCGCAGGCGGGCGGGGCTGGTGGCAATGGTGCTGGCGGGGCTCGTGGTGGTGGGGGCCATCGGGTACACCGCGGCCAAGCCCGATGAGGTGGGTGGGTGGATCTCCACGCGTGCCAGTGAGATTGCCGGCACGTCCGGTGGGCTTGCCAACAACCCTGGTCGCCTGGGCAGCCTTGACACCAATCAGCGCATTGACTGGTGGAAGGAGGCCGCGGCGTCGGTGGGCGAGTCGCCCATCATCGGCGAGGGTGCCGGGTCGTTCGCGCTGGTGCACCTGCGTGAGCGCACCAACCCCGAGGACCGCCTGAACGTGCGCCAGCCGCACAACCTGGTGCTGGAGGTGCTGTCGGGCATGGGCATCATCGGCCTGGCGCTGCTGGCGGCGCTGGTGGCCGGGGTGGCATGGGCGGTGGTGCGCGCGCGGCAGCGCGGGGCGCCGCCCACAATCGCGCTGCCGCTGGCCATCGCCGCCGCGTTCCTGCTGCAGTCACAACTCGACTGGACCTGGACGGTGCCCGCACTCACCACCGCGGCCATGGCCGCCGGGGGAATCCTCATCGCGTCCGCCACGCCCGGGCCGGTGGCGCCCGGCAAGGCGCTGCCGCGCGCGGCCATCGCGGGCGGCTGGGTGCTCGCGCCCATCCTCATCATCAGCGCACTCATGCCGTGGTGGAGTCAGCAGGACATCGCCGCCGGCAACGCGGCGGTGGCTGCGGGTCAACCGGGCGTGGCCGACAGCAAGGCGTCGGAGGCCGCGGCGCTCAATCCGTTCTCAATCCAGCCGTGGCTGCTGAAGGCCCGCGCCGCCGCGCTGCGGGGCGACCCGGTGGCGCTGCGCGATGCCGCGCGAAAGGCGACCGAAGTGCAACCCGATAACCCCGAGGGGTGGACCGTGCTGGCACTGGCACTGGGTGACACCCGCGCCGGGCGGGCCGCCTGGGCGCGCGTGCTGCAACTCGACCCGCTCGACGCCAAGGCGCGGGCGGCACTGGGGGTGGCGCCATGAGCGGCGGTGACGGCTACTTCGTGGGCGGCGCGGCCGACGCGTACGACGACATCCTGGTGCCCGCCATGTTCGACCCATGGGCGGCCCGCGTGGCGGCCCTGCTGGGCGAGGCCGGCGACACGGTGTTCGATGTGGCCTGCGGCACCGGCGTGCTGCCCCCGCACCTGATCGACGCCGGGTGGATGCGCGTGGTGGGTGCCGACCCGTCGGTGTCGATGCTGGAGCGCGCGGCCGAGCGCACCCCCGAGGCCGAGTTCGTGGTGGGCGCGGCGGAGGACCTGCCGTTCGACGACGCCGAGGCCGACGCCATCGCCTGCAGCTTCGGGCTCATGTTCATGGACACCCCCTCGGCGGCCCTTGCCGAGATGGCGCGGGTGACGCGCCAGGGCGGGCGCATGGTGGTCTCGACGTGGGGACACGTGGACGACTGCCCGGGGTTCGAGGGCATCATCACCGCCATCGAGGCGCACTCGGGCGGCAAGGCCACCGAGCTGCTGCGCACGGCGTTCGGCATGGGCGACCCCGACGAGCTGGCCGAGATCGCCGACGACGCGGGGCTCGACGCCGTGCGGGTGTCGGTGCACTCCGTTGACGCCGAGTTCGACTCGCTGGCCGACATCGCCGAGGCCTACTGCACGTCGCTGGCCATCGGCGACCCCACCGAGGCGCCGGCGCTCGAGGCCGAACTGGCGCGCACCATGACGCCGTGGATGCGGGGCGACACCGTGGCATTCCCCGTGTCGGGGCTCATCCTCGAGGCCCGGGCGTAGCCGTGGCCACCGTGGTGCTGCTGCACCCCTTCCCGCAGGACTCGGCGTTCTGGCACGAGGTGGCAGAGGCCGTGCGCGCTGCTGGCCACGAGGTGCTGACGCCCGACCTGCCGGGGTTCGGCGCGCGGGGCGTGGAGCCCGGCTGGACCATGGCGGGCGAGGCCGACCGGCTGGCGGGGCAGATGCCTGCGGGGTCGGCGGTGGTGGGGCTCTCGATGGGCGGGTATCTGGCGCTGGCGCTGCTGGCGGCGCACCCCGACCGCGTGGGCAGCCTGGTGCTGGCCGACACCCGGGCGTCGGGCGAGGCGCCCGAGGGCATGGACGCCCGGCGCGAGACGGCTGAGATGCTGCGTCGCGATGGCAGCGCGGCGTTCCTCGACGGCTTCGTGCCGCGTGCGCTCGGGCCCGACCCCGACCCGCAGGTGGTGGCGCGGCTTCGGGCGATCGCCGAGCGGCAGCCGGCCGAGGCGATGGCCGACGCCACCATGGCCATCGCAACGCGCAGCGACCACACGGCGCTGCTGCCGGCCATCGGCGTTCCCACGCTGGTGGTGGTGGGTGAGCACGACGCCGTCACGCCGCCCGCGGTGCACATGGAGATGGCGGCCGCAATCCCCGGGGCCACCCTGGCCATCATCGGCGGCGCGGGGCACATGACGGCGCTTGAGCAGCCGGGCGAATTCGCCGATCTGCTGCTGGCGCACATCGCCTGAGAAAGCGGCTCTCAGCAGGCACTTTGTGCAATTTCCTTGACTCCGCACGGGCTGTGCACCTATCCTGCCCCGCCTATGCCATCACTTCCGCCTGCAATCAACCTCTCCTTCATCACTGAGGGCAAGGACGGCCCCCTCGTCGTGGCGCTCCACGATGTGGGCCGCCCGTCGTCCGATCTGAAGAAGGCGCTCAAGCCGCTCTACAAGGACCACCGGGTGATGATTCCCGAGCTGCGTGGCCACGGCGACTCGCCGTGCCCCGCCGGTCCGTGGAGCATCGACGACTTCGCGAGCGACGTGGCGCGGCTGGTGGCCACCGAGGGTGGCGGCGCGGTGATGCTGGGCATCGGGCTGGGTGGCGCCACGGCGCTGGCCCTGGCGCTGGGCCACCCCGGGCTGGTGTCGGGCCTCGTGCTGTCGGGCATCGGCCCGCGCGGCGAGGACAGCGACGGCCGCGACCGCTGGATGCTCATCGCCCGCGCGCTCCGCGAGCGCAACCGCGACGAGGGCCAGGCGCTGGCCGCCGAGGCCATGGCAACGCGCCCCGACTGGCGCGGCGCGCTGGCACAGGTTGACGCCCCCGTGGCCATCGTGGCCGGCGAGGACGACAAGGCCGTGCCGTCACAGGATCAGCGCGAGCTGGCCATCTGGCTGCGCGCCGCCACCTTCGAGGTGGCCGAGGGCGCAGGGCATGACATGGCGAAGGACGGCGGCCCACAGCTGGTTGACGCCGTGCGCCGCCTGTCCATGTCGGGCGACCGCGAAGCCGCCGTCACCGCCTAGCCACTCGGGCTAGGCGTCCTCCTCCACGTCCTCGTCGTCGGCCACCGGGCCGGCGTCGAGTTCGTCACCCTCGCCCAGGGTGCCGTTGGCGATGTCGGCCAGTGCGCGGATGATGGTCACCGAGAGGGCGTCCGACACGGCCACCTGAATTGACGAGCCGTCGGCGTCCTGAAGCCCCACGGTCCAGTGGGGAACGATCTGGCCCTCGTCCTGGATGTGCGGCGGGGTGACCGCGGCGCCGACCAGGCTCTCGATGTTCACGCCGAACAGCATGGCGGCGGGCATCACGGTGGGCTCGGGCTCCCATGAGGCGGCCTCGGCGGGCATCTGACCACGCATCGACTCGGCCTGGGTGAAGGCGCCCATGATGTTCTCGGCGTCCACCTGGCTGATGAAGGCCGTGGCCTGAATGGACGGACCACCCAGAAATGCGACGATGGCCGACGGGATCTGGTTGGGCTCGGGGCCCTCTTCGCCCTCGGGCACCTCGATCTGCACGTCGACGGGACCGGCCTCGAAACCTGTGGCCTGGAACGCGATGGTGTGACGCACGGCTCTCCTCGTTGTGTAGCGTCGAAGGCAATGGGGCAGCGCACCACCACCGGGGCCTTCGCGGGACAGTCCATTGTCACACAGCGGGGTGGCGCCGTGGCCGTGCGCCTGCCCGGACGGGTCTCCCCCGACACCCTGCTGGCGGCCGTGCACCACCTGGACCGCCCGGTGCTCACCCGCCATCTGGGCCGCACCATCGTGGCCGCATGCCCCGACGAGGTGGCCACGGGCGCGGGCATCTGGGACGCCCTGCGCCGCCCCACCACTCCGACGGGCGCCGACCCCATGGCGGGCGGCTGGATGGGCCTGCTGGGCGACCGCCTGGCGGGAACCGTGGAGTTGCTGCCGGGCTCCCCACCAGACGAAGCGGGCCCACCAACAGGAGCAATCGCGAGATACCCAGCGGTATTCGTGATCGAAGACGACGGCACCGCAACCCTGCACGGGGAACAAAACGGCAAGGAGTTCAGGCAACTGCTGCTCGCAACCGGTGCCAGACACCGGGCGGTGTCTGGCACCGGTGGGTGTCTGGCACCGGGCGGTGTCAGGCACCGTGACGTTGCGGTGTTCTCCTCGCTTCCCGGCGATCTCTATCTCGCTGCGGTTGAGCGGGCGCGCGAGCTCATCCGGGCCGGGGACGTGTATCAGGTCAATCTGGTGCAGCGGCTTGATGCCGAGTGGGGCGATGGGGCGCTTGCGCTGGCGCAGGCACTTTGGGCTGCGGCCGGTGATGCGCCGCACCGGGCCTATGTGGTGATGGACGAGGGCACCGTGGTGTCGGCCTCGCCCGAGCGCATGGTTGCCAGCGATGGGCGGTTCGCCTGGAGCGAGCCCATCAAGGGCACCGCCGCACCCGGTGGGTTCGACGGCCTGAGGGTTTCGGTGAAGGACCGTGCCGAACACGTGATGATCGTCGACCTGGTGCGGAACGACCTGGGGCGCGTGGCAAAGCCGGGCGGGGTGTCGGTGCCGTCGCTGATGAACCCGCTCACCACGGCCTACGCCGACCACATGGTGAGCCAGGTGCGGGCCGAACTGCGCGACGACGCCGGGCCCGCCGACGTCCTTCGCGCGGTGTTCCCCGCGGGATCGGTGACGGGTGCGCCCAAGGTGCGCGCGCTCGAGGTGATCCGTGAGCTGGAGC
>CANGAY010000045.1 GCA_947451735.1 Actinomycetota bacterium | reverse complement strand
GAGGGCCTCCCAACCGGTCTTCTTGCCCTTGCTGCCACCGGCCGCGGCCGCCTCGCCGGAGCTGCCGTCGGACCCGACCCACTTGTCGAGGGCCTCCCAACCGGTCTTCTTGCCCTTGGTCTCACCGGCGGCGACGGTCTCGCCCGAGCTGCCATCGGAACCGACCCACTTGTCGAGGGCCTCCCAGCCGGTCTTCTTGCCCTTCGTCTCGCCGGCCACCACGGTCTCGCCGCTGCTGCCGTCGGGGCCCACCCACTTCTCGAGGGCCTCCCAACCGGTCTTCCTGCCCTTGGTCTCGCCGACCACCTCGACCTCAACCTGGGTGCCGTCAGCGGCAACCCACGAGTCGAGCGCCTCCCAACCGGTCTTCTTGCTCATCATCTACCTCTTCAGGACGTCATATTGGGGATGCAATCGCGCCCCGGCGGGCGACTGTTTGCAGCATACGTCACGAAGCCCCACCTCGCGCAAATTTCTCAGCCGACTCCGCGGCCTCCACCAGCGCGCGGTACGACGCCAGGCGCACCGGGTCGATCTCGGCCTCGGCGGCGCAACCGGCATCGCCCATGTGCCGGCAACTGCGAAAACGGCAGCGCGATGCGGAATCCACGATGTCGGGGAAACCGGCGGCGATGTCGCCGTACTCCATGGGCGGCAGCCAGAAGGCGCGCACCCCGGCGGTGTCGATGACGGCCCCGCCACCCGGCAGCGGGATGAGCCGGGGGTCGGTGGTGGTGTGCCGGCCGCTGCGCAGGCGGTCGGACACCTCACCCGTGGCACGGGCGACGCCGGTGAGCGCGCTGGTGAGCGTTGACTTGCCCACGCCCGACAGGCCGGCGAAGGCGGCCAGGCGGCCGTCGATCAACTGGCGCACCTGCTCCACCAGCGCGGTGTCGCGCGCCGAGCCCATGAGCACCGGGTGCCCGGCCGCGCGCTGACGGCCAACCACCTCGTCAGCCAGCACGGTGTCGTGGGGCAGGTCGAGCTTGGTGAGCACCACCGCGAAGTCGAGCCCGCCCGCCACCGCGGCCACCGCGTAGCTGTCGATGAGCCGCGGATGCAGCGCGGGCTCCGCCACGGCGGCAACCACCACGAGCAGGTCGGCGTTGGCCACCACCGTGCGCACCCGGCCGCCGCTGCCGATGCGCTCCAGCACCGTGCGGCGCGGAAGGATCTCGCGGATGGTGCCCTGGGTGCCCTTGTCGTCAATGCGCACCCGGTCGCCTGCCACGGGCGGGCCGCCGGGGAGCCTGGGCGCCAGGCGCACCTCGCGCGTGCCCGTGCCCTCCGCGACCTCGGCGAGCGGGCCGGCGACGCGGAGGACGAGGGGCGCCTCAGGAGTCAGAGGGCGAGCAGCTCCTTCGCGGTGAAGAGCGCGTGCAGCGGGACGTCGCCGAGCTCGGCCTCCACCTTGGCGCGGCCGTCGTCCTCTTCACGATCAATCACCACGAGGGCGGAGACCACCGTGGCGCCGGCGGCACGCACGCGCTCGATGGCCGTGAGCATGGAGCCACCGCTGGTGAGCACGTCGTCAACCACGGCCACCGGGGTGCCCTCCTCCACGAACGGCCCCTCGATCCAGTGCTGCAGGCCGTGCTTCTTGGCCTCCTTGCGCACGTAGAAGCCGTTCCAGCGGGTGCCGTCGAGAAACGCCGCGGCCTGGATGGCGCACACCAGCGGGTCGGCGCCCAGGGTGAGGCCGCCCACGGCGGCCGGCGCGTCGGGCTGCAGCATGGGGTACGCCATGCGGCCCGAGAGATACGCGCCCTCGGGGTCGAGCAGCACCTGCCGCACGTCCACGTAGTAGTCGGAGCGCCGCCCCGATGAGAGAACCACGGACTCCCTGAACAGGGCCCGCTCGGAAAGGATGGTGGCCAGTCGCTGGCGCTCGTCGTCATTCGTCATGAGGGCCACGCTACCAACCGCTTCCACGGTGCGCGGGCGGCATTTGCGCCCTAGTGTTGCGACCGCAGCCACGTCGACCCGGAGGGTCCCCGAGTGCAGGTGCAGCCCGAACCCACGCCCAACCCGAACGCCATCAAGTTCACGCTCGACCAGCCATCCACCGGTGGCGGTGCCGAGACGTTCAAGGAGGGCAGCGACCCGGCCGCCTCGCCGCTCGGCGCGGCCATCTTCGCCCTCGGGGACGTGACCAACGTGTTCGCCACGGCCAACTTCGTGAGCGTCACCAAGACCGACGCCGCCGACTGGGGCGACCTGGGGCCGAAGGTGATCGAGGTCATCGAGGCCCACTTCGGGGGCGCCGCGTGAACACCACCAGCGGAATCGTGTTCACCTGGGCGCTCGGCCTGATCTTCGTGGCCGGCGGGCTGGTGTTCCTGCTGTTCCTCGACGGCAACAACCTGCTGTTCGGGCTGCCCTATCTCGTCATCGGCGCGCTGCTGTGTTACGGCGCCTGGCGCCTGCAGGTGGGCGTGAAGAGGAAGGCCGCCCAGGCCGCGCAGGAGGACGAAGCCGAGGCCGAACCCGGCCCCTGAACGCGCCCGGCGTCTGCGATCAGATGCCGGGAGCGCTCAGGAGCGGGTTCCGCCGGGTTCCACCCCTGTCGGGGCGCCTAGGCAATCGCCGGCAGGCCGGCGAGCACCTCGGTGGCGCGGGCCAGCTCGGCCTCGTCCACTGCCAGATCCTGCATGTTCCCCGAGAGGAACTCGGCGTAGGCCGCCATGTCGAAGTGGCCATGGCCGCAGAGGTTGAAGAGGATGGTCTTCTCGACGCCCTCCTCCTTGGCCCGGTTGACCTCCTCCACCACCTGACGGATGGCGTGGGAGGGCTCGGGCGCCGGGATGATGCCCTCGGCGCGTGCGAAGCGCACGGCCTCGCTGAAGCACTCCACCTGGCTGTGTGACGTGGCCTCCACGAGACCCTCGTGCACCACGTGGCTCACCAGCGGCGCCATGCCGTGGTACCTGAGGCCACCCGAGTGGATGGACGGCGGGATGAAGTCGTGGCCCAGCGAGTGCATTGGCAGCAGCGGCGTGGTCTGCGCCGTGTCGCCGAAGTCGTAGCCGTACGTGCCGCGCGTGAGCGTGGGGCACGAGGCGGGCTCGACGGCCACGATGCGGATGTCCTTGCCTGCCAGCTTGTCCTGCAGGAACGGGAAGGCGATACCCGCGAAGTTCGACCCGCCACCCACGCAGCCCACCACCACGTCCGGGTACGCCCCGGCCATCTCCATCTGCTCCTTGGCCTCCTGCCCCACCACGGTCTGGTGCAGCAGCACGTGGTTCAGCACCGAACCCAGCGCGTAGTTGGTGTCCTCGCGCATGGCGGCCTGCTCCACGGCCTCGCTGATGGCGATGCCGAGCGAGCCAGAGGAGTCCGGGTGCTCAGCGAGGATGGCGCGGCCCGCGTTGGTCTCCTCCGACGGGCTGGCAACGCAGTTGCCGCCCCAGGTCTCCATCATCAGGCGGCGGTACGGCTTGCTGTCGTACGACACGCGCACCATGAACACCTTGCACTCGATGTCGAACAGGTTGCAGGCGAACGACAGCGACGAGCCCCACTGGCCTGCACCGGTCTCGGTGGTGAGGCGCTTGATGCCGGCCTGGGCGTTGTAATACGCCTGCGGCACCGAGGTGTTGGGCTTGTGCGAGCCCGCGGGCGACACGCCCTCGTACTTGTAGAAGATCTTGCAGGTGGTGCCGAGGGCCTTCTCGAGGCCCAGCGCCCGGTACATGGGCGTGGGGCGCCACATGGCGTAGATCTCGCGCACCGGGTCGGGGATCGCGATGTAGCGCTCCGTTGACACCTCCTGCTCGATCAGGGCCATCGGGAAGATGCCCGCCAGAGCCTCGGGGCCGATGGGCTCGCCGGTACCGGGGTTGAGCGGGGGCGGGGGCATCGACGGCAGATCGGCCGCGATGTTGTACCAGTGGTCCGGAATCCGGTCCTCCGGCAGCAGGTAACGGTGCTGCGCCACGGGTGCACTCCTTCGGGTCGTCGCAATGGGAACGCCCCGAAATCCTACGCCTGCGCCGGAGTTCCTACCTGAATCGCATTCGCAGCACGGCGTCGCGCGTGGTGCTGCCGCTGGCGTTCGACGCGGTCACCGAATACCGCAGCACGTACTCGCCGGGGCTGTCGCCAACCGCCACGTGCAGCGGGCCCGACGCGAACAGGCGCCCCGGGTCGGCCAGCGCCGGCGCGGGCTCGATCTGCTCGAGGATGTCGCCGTAGGGCGAGAGGAACGTGCCGGTGCGCGCCACGCGCACCTCGGTGCGTCCGCCCACGCGGTAGTCCACGCGGTACGCGTACCGGCCCCCGCGCGCGAGGGGCTGATGCGCCGCAGTGCGAGTGCCCGCCTTCACCACCTTCACCGAGACGATGCGCAGCGAGGGGGCGGCCACGGCCGTGGCCGATGCCAGGGCGGCGATGGCGAGCCCCGCGGCCAGCGCGCGCCTCATGCGCGGTCCAGTGGCAGCGACAGCGCGAACCGGCTGCCCTCGCCCGGCGCGCTCTGCACCTCGATGCGGCCGCCGAGCGACTCGGTGAGCCCCGCCACGATGGCCAGGCCCAGGCCGGTGCCACCCGAGTCGCGGTCGCGCGCGGCGTCCACGCGGTACATGCGGTCGAAGATGTGCGGCAGATGCTCGGGGGCGATGCCCACGCCCGTGTCGCTGACGGCGATCACGGCGGCGTCGCCCACCACCTGCACGCCCACGCGCACGGTGCCACCCGCCGGGGTGGCCCTCAGGGCGTTGCTCACGAGGTTGCCGAGGATCGTCTGCACGTGGGCGGCATTCGTGGGCACCACGATGGACTCCTGCGTTGCGTCGGGACCTCGCAGCAGCACGCCGCGCTCGGCCGCGGCCGCCTCCAGCCGCACGGCGGCCTCGCGGGCAAGCGCCACCACGTCGGTGGGCTCACGCACCGGCTCGGCATCGAGCGCGGCAACGGTGAGCGCCTGCAGGTCGGCCACCAGGCCGGAAAGCCGCTGCGACTCCTCGTGGATGATCTCGGCCGCCTCGCGCTGCCCCTCGTCGGTGCTGATGGTGCCGTCCACCAGCGCCTGCGCGAATCCGTCGATCGCGGTGACCGGTGTGCGCAGTTCGTGTGCCACGTCGGCCAGGAACACCCGCTGGCGCGCGTCGGAGTCGGACAGGCGCTGCGTCATGGCGTTGAGCGACGTGGCCACGCGGGTCAGCTCGTCGTCGCTCACCTCAACGCGCGCGTCCAGATCGCCACCGGCCACCGCCTCGGCCTGGGCCGCCAGCGCGCTGGCCTCACGGCGCAGGCGGCGCGATGCCAGCCCCGCGAGCCACCACGCCACCCCGCCGATGACGAGCACCACCCCGATGATGATGAGTGGCAGCGCCCACTGGCCGATGACCCCGGCCGATGCCTCGTGCTGCAGCGTCACCTGCAGGTCGCCGTCGGTGACCACCGCCTGCGCGTCGAGCACCTGCACCGGATCGCTCCAGTACACCGTCTCGCCGTTGCGGCGCACCACCACCTGCGTGCCCGGCATATACCGCTGCGCCTGCGCCACGCCGTCGTGCCCGGCGCGGCGGTAGGTCGCGGCGATCTCCTGACCCTGCTGGCGCAGGTTGGCCTCGACCGCCGACTGCACCTGCTGGGTCACCAGCACGTTCAGCGCCAGCTGCACGCCCACTACGGCCACCACCAGCGCCACCACGATGGCCAGCGCGATACGCCCCCGGTATGACGAGGGCGTGACGGCGCCGAGCCGGTCCCGCAGGCTCACGACGTGGGGTCGAGGCGGTAGCCCACCCCGCGCACGGCCACGATGCCGATGTCCTTGCCCAGCTTCTTGCGCAGATTGGCCACGTGCACGTCAACCGTCTTGCCGCCCACGCCGCTCTGGTACCCCCACACGCGCTCCAGCAGGCGCTCGCGCGTGAACACCACGTTGGGGTGCGCGGCCAGCTCGGCCAGCAGGTCGAACTCGAGGCGGGTGAGGTCGATGGGCTCGCCGTCCACGCGCACCTGGCGGCTGACCGGGTCGATCTCGGCATCGCCGGCGCGAAGCGGACCGGAGGTGTCGGGGGCGCCCTGCACCCGGCGCAGCACGGCCTTCACGCGCGCCGTCATCTCGCGCACCGAATAGGGCTTGGCGATGTAGTCGTCCGCCCCCATCTCGAGGCCCATGATGCGATCGATCTCACCATCCCTGGCGGTGAGCATGATCACCGGCAGGCCCGGGTACTCGGTGCGAAGCCGCTGGCATGTCTCCAGCCCATCCATCTCGGGCATCATGTAGTCGAGCATCACGAGGTCGATGCCCCCCGATCGCACCTGCTCGAGCGCCTCCCGGCCGTTGCCGGCCTCCGCCACTGTGTAGCCCTCGGCCTCGAGTTGCAGGCGCAGCAACTTGCGGAGCGAGCGCTCGTCGTCCACCACGAGGATGTGGCCACCGGTTGACATGTGCCGATCGT
>CANGAY010000044.1 GCA_947451735.1 Actinomycetota bacterium | reverse complement strand
CGGCCGTTCAGCGAGGCGCTGGTGGCGGAGGGCATCTCGCTCATCGCCGAGATGAAGCGTGCCAGCCCGTCGAAGGGCCCCATCCGCCCCGACGCCACGGTCACCCAGATCGTGCAGGCCTACGAGCAGGCCGGCGCCAGCGCCTGCTCGGTGCTCACCGAGCCCGCCTGGTTCGGCGGCTCGCTCGACGACCTGGTGGAGGCGCGGGCGGCCGTTGACCTGCCGCTGCTGCGCAAGGACTTCATCGTCACGCGGTACCAGATCCTCGAGGCCAAGGTGGCCGGCGCCAACGCCGTGCTGCTCATCGTGGCGGCCCTCAGTCCCGAGCGGCTGGTGGAGCTGCAGGAGATCGCCGCGTCGGTGGGGCTCGACACCCTGGTTGAGGTGCACGACGAGGACGAGATGGAGATCGCGGTGGAGGCCGGCGCCGAGATCATCGGCGTGAACAACCGCAATCTGCACACGCTCGACGTGGATCCCGAGACGGCGCTGCGCCTGTTGCCCGACGCCCCGGCCGGAACCATCGTGGTGGCCGAGAGCGGAATCACGTCGCGCGACGACGTGCAGCGGCTCGAAGATGCCGGTGTTGATGCAATCCTCGTGGGCGAGACGCTCATGCGGAGCGACGACACCGGAGAAGCCGTGCGCGCACTGCTTGGACACACGAGGTCGCAGGACTGATCCGCCGCCTGGGAGCAGCCGCCCTGCTCGTGGTGGCCGGCGCATCCGTTGCGGCCGCGTCACCCACCGCCGGCACCGTGGAGGTGCGGGACGATGTGGGCAACCTCATGGGCACCACCACGGGCGCCGACGCCGTGCGTGACGCGCTGGCGCTGGTCACCACCAGTCGGGTGGGCGACACCGTGCCCTGGGCCATCACCATCGGGGCGGGCACCTACGGCGACTTCGCGGTGACCCAGCGCAATCTCACCATCGCGGGCGACCCTGCGTCGGGCGCGGTGATCTCGGGAATGGGCATCACCGACGACACGAGTGGCGGATGCGTGCGCATCACGCGCGGCAACGTCACCCTTGACGGCATCACGTGCCGTGGCGCCACCAAGACGGGCATCGTGGCCACTCCGCCCAACGGCGAGGGCGGCCTGGTGGTGCGGAACGTGGCCATCGAGGCCGCGGGCGCCGATGGCATCAGTGCCATCGGTGGCACGGGCATCGTCATCCAGAACGCAGTCATCACCGACCCCAAGCGCAGCGGAATCCGCCTGGCGTCGCTCACGGCCGCCGGGCCCTACGCGGTGGTGGGTGGGTCGGTCACCGGCGCCGCCGCCAACGGGCTGGAACTGGACGACGACGTCACCAAACTGTCGGTGACCGGCCTCGCAATCAGCGGTACCAAGGGGTCGGGCGTGCTGAGCAACGACGCCGGCAACTCCGACCTGACGCTGCAGGGCGTGACCGTGGCATCAGGGGCCAAGGACGGCATCAACTTCGGCGGCGGTGGCCTGCGGCTGGCCGTGCGCGACTCGGTGGTCACCGGCAACGCCGGCGCCGGTATCCGCATGGCCGAGGGCACCGGGTTCGCCGTGTCGGGATTCACGCTCGACGGGTCCAACGGGGGCGGCGACCTGCTGTTCACGGCCGACGACCGCACCGGTGGCGCGTACACCGGGCTGCAGGCCGGTGGCGGCTTCTCGCTGCCGGGTGACCCGTATGCGGTGCGCATCTCCGCGGCCCGCGCGGCCCTTCCGGCATCAGCAGGTGGACGCGCCCGTTCCGGGGCCGCGCTGTCAATCGCCGCCACCGCCAACACCGCGAAGCGCCGCCTGGTGGTGCGCTTCGATGCCGGCGGCACCGTGTGGCGCGGCGCCGGCAAGTGGGGCAAGGTCAACACCAGTCGCCGAATCCGCGGCGGCGCACAGGCGCTGCTCGGCACCTCGTACCTCGGCACGGCAAGCGCGCTGTACGCGCCGTTCGGCTGATGACGGACGCACCCGAGGACGTCGGCTCCGACCGTCGCAGGCTCATCGGCCTCATCGTGGGTGCCGTCATCGCGGCCCTCATCGTGGGCCTGCTCGTCGTGGGGCTCGTGGCGCGGGGCGGATCCACATCCATTGACGATGCGCTGGTTGCGGGTCAGCGACCGCCGGCCCCCGACATCACGCTGCCGGTGCTGGTGAGCGGCCCCGGGCTGCCGCCCGTGGGGCAGAAGGCCTCGCTGTCGTCGCTCAAGGGCACCGCCGTGGTGCTCAACCTGTGGGCCTCATGGTGCGGTCCGTGCCGCGACGAGGCACCGATCCTGCAGAAGGCATGGCAGCGCTACAAGGGCAGGGGGGCGCTGGTGCTGGGGCTCGACCTCCAGGACCTCAGCGAGAACGCGCTGGCGTTCCTCAAGCAGTACGACATCACCTACCCGTCGCTTCGTGACGGCACCGACGCCAGCAAGCGTGATCTGGAGGCCACCGGCGTGCCGGAGACCTTCATCATCGACAAGCAGGGCCGCATTGCCCTGCACATCACGGGGCAGGTCACCGACATCCGGCAGATCAGCGTGCCCCTCGACCAGGTGCTGGCCGAGAAGTGATGCGACGCGCACTGGCGGTGATGCTCGCGGTGTTCGCCCTCGGCGGCGTGGCGGCCCCCGCATTCGCCGTGACGGCGCAGGAGATCTACCGCGAGACCCGCTGCCCCACCTGCAACACGCCGCTTGACGTGTCGAACTCGCCCGCCGCACAGGCAATCAAGGACTTCATCCAGGTGCGCGTGGCCAAGGGGCAGAGCGAGGATCAGATTCTGGCCGCGCTGGAGGGCGAGTTCGGCCGCGAGGTGCTGGCCACTCCGCCGAAGGAGGGCTTCGACCTGGTGGCCTGGATCGTGCCGATCCTGCTCGTGGTGGCCGGTCTGTGCGCCATCCCGTTCGTCACGCGGTCGTGGGCACGGCGCCATCACGCCGACGCCCCGGCGCCCGAGATCTCGCCCGAGGACGCCGCCCGCCTGGAGGACGAGCTCAAGAACCACCCCGGATGAGCACGCCCGACGGCATCCGCGTGGGCACGGCGTCGTGGACCGACCCCGAGTTCATCAAGGCGGGCTGGTACCCCGACGACGTGAAGAACGACGCCGAGGGGCGCTTGCGGTACTACGCGTCGCAGTTCCCCATGGTCGAGGTGAACGCCACCTTCTATGCGCTCCCCCGCCGGTCGACGGTTGATGGATGGGCGGAGCGCACGCCGGATGACTTCCGGTTTCATGTGAAGGCGAATCAGGTGATCAGCGGCCATGCCGCCGACCCGATGCGGCTGCCCGAGCCCCTCCGCGACCTGCCATACGAGGCCGACCGCCGCGGCCGAATCCGCAAGCCCTCACGGGAGCTGCGCGATGCGGTGATCGACGCGTTTGTTGAGGTGATCGCGCCGCTTCGTCCCAAGATGGGTGCCGTGTTGCTGCAGTTGCCCCCGCATGTGGCCTCGGGGCCCGAGCAGCGGGCGGAAATCGGACGCATCATCGAACGCCTCGCACCGCTGCGGACCGCGGTGGAGTTCAGGAATGCATCGTGGGCCGAGCCGGGTGAGCGTGAGGCCGCCGTGGAGATGCTGGGCAATCGTGACGCCGCGTGGGTGTGCGTGGATGCGCCGCGCGTGGCCGCGCAGAGTGCGATGCCACCCCTCGTTGAGGTGACCACACCGGCGCTCGCCTACCTGCGGCTGCATGGACGAAATGCCGACACGTGGCAGGGCAGCCGCACCGTGGCCGAGCGCTTCGATTGGCAGTACTCCGACGAGGAACTGGGCGAATGGCTCGACCCGGTGCTCGACATGGCCGGGGCTGCTCAGGAGGTGGCGGTGGTGTTCAACAACAATCACGGCGACTTCGCGCTGCGGAGCGCCACGCGGTTCACCGAGATGGTGCGTGATCGCCGTGAACCTTCGTCATAATTGACCGCATGATCGCGATGCCCCCGCCACCACCGGTCAACGGGTACCTATATGCCCAGACCAACGACATCCGCCCCGGGCGCAACGAGGTGGTGCCCTATGCCATCGGTGGCCGCGGACAGCTCACCCCGGTGCCCGGCGGACGCGTGCGCACCGGCGGCACCGGAATCAGCGATCAGACCGCCGGCAAGTTGCAGGCCGAGCTGGCCGACCCGAGCATCGCCGCCACTGGTGACGGGCGGTTTCTCTACGCCGTCAACGGCGGGTCCGACACGGTGGCCGGATTCCGCGTGCAGGCCAACGGCACACTGACGCCGCTGCCGGGTTCGCCGTACCCCTCGCGTGGGATCAACCCGGTGAGCGTGACCGTCGGGGGTGACGGGCACACCGTGATCGTGGGCAATCGAAATGAGGACCCGCTGCGGCTGGCCCTGCTCCGTGGCGCGGCCCGGCCCACCGTGGTGGCCTTCCGCATTGCCGGCAACGGGGCGCTCCGCGCGACCGGGGCAGCGGTGTACACCGCGGGCGGCCTGCCGACTGAGGCGCTGCAGTTGCCTTTTGCGCCGTCCACGGTGTTCAGCGTGGGCAGCCGGAACGACGTACAGGGTGTGGGCCCGCCGAACGGTGGTCGATGGGCCACTGCCGATGCCGTCGCATCGTCGATGCAGACGTTCCGTCTGCGTCAACGCGGGGGCCTTGCCCCGCTGCTTCCCTGGTACCTCACGCCGAACACGGGAATGGTGCACGCGGCGGATCCGGCCAACCCGCTGCAGTCGGAGCCCGTCATCGGCGTGGCCACCCACCCGCGTCTGCGTCTGCTGTACGTGGGCACCCCCGGGTCGCGCACAATCACGGCGCTGTCATACGGCCCATCCGGCACCCTGCGATCGCTCTCGGTGGCCGCCGGATCGGGGCGCGCGCCCTGCTGGATGCGCACGTCGCCCGATGGCCGGTACCTGTACGTCCTGAATTCCCACGGCGATGTTGTGGACGGCGTGCAGCAGGGCCCGAGCGTGTCCACCTTCGACCTGCGCGCCGGGCGGGCGTATGCACCCGTTGAGACCTCGCGCCTGCAATTGCCCCTGCTGGGCACGCCGTATGCCAACGACCAGGGTTCGATGCGTGAGGGCAACAACGGCGTCCGCATGACCGTGTCGCCAAATGGCCGGTTTGTCTGGGTGCTCACTGCCCGCGGCAACCAGTCGCCCACCAATGCTGATCACGAGGGCAACGCCATCTACGGCCTGCGCGTGGGTTCCGAGGGCGCCCTCACGCTGGTGACGTCGCGAAATCTGCTGAAGGACGGCTTCCCGTGGAATTCCCGCGCATTCGGACTTGCAGTCGTACAGCCGGGCCGCGCCGGCACCGACAGCCTGTGAGCGGCCGCATCCTCATCGCGACGGCTGCATTCGCGCTTGCGTGTACAGCGACCGCTGTTGGCGCGCAGGGCACCGTCTATATCCAGACCAACGACTGGCATGCCGGGCGCAATGCCATGCGCGGGTACTCCATCTCGGACTCGGGGCACCTCATCCCGGTGCCGGCGGCGAGCGTGCGCACCGGGGGCACGGGTGGCTGGAACCAGACCGCCGGCAAGGTGGGTCCCGAACTGGGTGACACCAGTGTGGTGAGCACGCCCTCGGGCGAGTACGTGTACGCCGTCAACGCGGGATCCGACTCGGTGGCGGGCTTCCGCGTGCTGCCGGGCGGTGGCCTGCGCGCCTTGCCCGGATCGCCGTACGCCTCCCGTGGCATCAACCCCGTGAGCCTCAGCGTCACGCAGGACGGCACGGGCCTCATCGTGGTCAACCGCAACGAGGACCCCCTGCGCCTGGCCGATCTGCGCGGTGCCGCCAAGGGCACCATCCGCACGTTCCGCATCCAGTCGAACGGGGCGCTTCGCGTGACCGGCGGCGCGGTGCATACCGCGCCCGGCGCGCCCGAGCAGGCACAGCAGATGCCATTCGCGCGCTCAGTGGTGCTCGGGACGGGTGGCACGTTCGACATCGGCGGCGGTGACGCGGGCGTGCGCTGGCGCCCCGCGCCGGTGGCGCGATCATCGGTGCAGTCGTTCGCCATGCGCCCCGGCGGTGCCATCGCCGCCGGCCCGGCGCGGCAGATCGCCATTGCGGGCTTCGGCCCGCCCGTGGATGAGCCCGACACGGCCTTCTTCATCGGCATGTGGCCCAGCGCCCACCGTCCGCTCGTGTACCTGGGCCTTCCCGATCAGAGCCAGATCCTCACGGCGCGCTACGGGGCCGACGGCCGCCTCACGTGGATCTCGCGCGACACCGGCACCGGGGTGGAACTGTGCTGGATCCGCTCCTCACCGAACGGGGACTTCCTCTACACCCTGTATCCGGACGTGGGGACCAACCCGCAGCGGCAGCAGGTGCTGCCGCGCATCGGCACGTGGGATGTGCGCGGCGCCCGTGCCACGCACCCCGTGGAGATCTCGCACGCGGACATCCCTGTGGTCATCAACCCGTACACCTCGGCCGATGGCTTCCCCGACACCACCGGGGAGGCG
>CANGAY010000043.1 GCA_947451735.1 Actinomycetota bacterium | reverse complement strand
CGCCGCACCACGCGCAGCGCCGACGCGCCGAGCGCCTGCTGCACGTCCTGCAGGTGGCCGGGCGATGCCGTGATGGACACCGGCGCCGGAGGGCGCGGGCGCGGGCGCCGCGCGGCCAGCGCCGGCGATGCCACCGCTGCTGCGCCGGCCAGCGTGGCCGCGGCGATGATGGCCGCGCGCCTCATCGCACCATCACCGCGCGCGCTGAGGTGACGACGTTGCCGGAGGAGTCCTCCGCGGTCACCACGATGCGGTGGCGACCCTTCTTCAGCAGGCCGGATCGGTACCGCGCGAACGGTCCGAGTGCCCTGGTCACCTGTCGGCCATCAAGTGTCACGGTCACTGAATTCATCGTGCCGTCATCAAGTGCCTGCACGCGGATGACGGGACGTGGTCCCGCCGTCACGCCCAGGCGCACCAGGGGCGGCGCAAAATCAACACGCACCATGCCCGCGCCGCTGGCCGCATCGACGCCCTTCGCCTCGATGTCGCGCGCGTGGGCCACGAGGTAGGCACGCAGCGCCGCCGCATCGGCGGGCTGGCCCGTGGCCATCAGTTGCTGCCGTACCAGCGCGGCGGCGCCGGCCACGTGCGGGGTGGATGCCGAGGTACCGCCCGTGCCCGGGAACGCCGGGTTGGATGTGACGTAGGTGGGGCCCACGATCTCGGGCTTCTGGCGCCCGTCCTCGGTGGGCCCGCGCGATGAGTAGTCGGCCACCTTCAGGTCGCCCCACGTGGCGGCACCCACCGTGAGCGACCCTGCAGCATCGCCGGGCGTGGCGATGCTGCCGTCGGCCACGGCCGCCGAACCAAGCGACACCGTGCGCGAGAACACGTCGAGGGGCACCGGGGCGCCCGCGAGCTGGCGCACCACCGCGCGCCACGTGCCACCGTCAACCGTGATGGGCACCGTGCGGTGCGTGGCGTCCGATCGCGCCATCTCCACCCACGATCCGTCGTCCTGCTGGCGCTCGACCGACACCACGGCGTTCACACCGGCACCCGACCAGCCGATGCCGAACGCCAGCGTCTCGTCGGGCTGGGGCGAAAGCGGAATGGGCACGCCATTGGCATCGGCGGTGCCCCGCCAGTGGCGCTTGGCGAAATTGCCGGACGAGTTGATCCACAGCACCCCGCGGGCCGCGGCGTCATCCACGGCGCGCGCCAACGGGCCGGTGCCGTCGAAGGGCCCCCCGAGGATCGAGTTGGAGTGGCTCACGATGGGGATGCCCTGGTCGGCGATCCAGCGGGTGGCTGCGATGAACTCGTCGTCGGAGTGGTAGTTCACCAGCACCAGATGCACGCCCGGTGCCACGTCGCGGATGATCTCGGCCATGCGCACCCCGTGCTGGGTGGCGGCCTCCAGCTGGTCCCTGCCCGTGATGCCGTTGGCCGCGTCGAACGACTTGACGGTCATCTGGTCGAGGGGCGGCAATTCGCCCGCGGCGATGGACTGGTCGAGTCCGTCGAACCCCTGGTCGAGCACGGCAACGGTCTGGCCCGCGCCGTCGATGCCGCGGGCCCAGAGGGAATCGGCCCCGATGCGGAACACGCCCTGCGAGACGACGCCGAGGGCGGATGTGGCCGAGGCGGCCACCAGGAGGGCGGCCGCGATGGTGACGGGGACAGGTCGCATGCGACCCGGCACCTAATCAGACCCCGCGGTTGTCACCGTCGCCGAAGGGCACGAGAGGACCGCGCCCCGGGGAGGCACCCGATGCGGATGCCTCCCCGGAATGCGGCGAACAGCGGTGCTACGAGAGGCTGGCGGAGCCGCCGGCCTCTTCGATCTGCGTCTTGATCTGCTCGGCCTCGTCCTTGGCCACGCCCTCCTTGATGGTGCCGGGGGCACCGTCAACGAGGTCCTTGGCCTCCTTCAGGCCCAGACCGGTGACTGCGCGGACGACCTTGATCACCTGGATCTTCTTGTCGCCAGCGGAGTCGAGCGTGATGGTGAACGAGGTCTTCTCCTCGGCACCGCCGCCATCGCCACCGGCAGCCGGGGCTGCGGCAACCGCAACCGGGGCGGCCGCGGCGCTGACGCCGAAGGCCTCCTCGAGTGCCTTGATGCGCTCGGAGAGCTCCAGCACCGAAATGCCCTTGAGCTCGTCGATCCACTCCTCAGTGGTCATCGCCATGTTCAGTCTCCTTCTGTGGTCTCGTCGGCAGCCGGCTCGGCGTCCGCGGTGTCGTCGGCTGCCGGCTGCTGCTCGGCCTCCGTGCTGTCGTCGGCGGCCGGGGTCTCCTCGGCCGCAGGGGTGTCCTCAGTGCTGTCGCCAGCAGGGGCCTCGGCAACTGCCTCGGCGGTCTCCTCGGCAGCCGGCGCGTCAGCCGTCTCCGGGGCGTCCTCGGCAACGGGTGCCTCGGCGGGTGCCGCTGCCTCGGCGGGAGCCTCCGCGGCGCGCTGTGCGTGGTACGCACCGAGCGCCCGGGCCATACCGGACAGCAGGCTGTTGAGTGCATTCGCGGTGCCCTGAAGCGGGCTCGCGATGCCACCCACAAGACGGGCCAGGAGCTCGTCGCGGGGCGGAAGGGCTGCGAGCTGCTTGAGCTCCTCACCCGAGATGGGGGCGCCATCAAGGATGCCGCCCTTCATCGACAGACGGTCCTCCGACTTCTTGGCGAAGTCGTTGATCGCCTTGGCCACGGCCGCGGGGTCACCCTTGGCCCACACCAGGGCGGTCTGCCCCACGAGGTACTCGAGGAGTGCCTCGTTGCCCACCTCTTCGCATGCGCGTCGGGCGAGCGTGTTCTTGACGACCTGGAACTGACCGTCAGCGGCGCGGAGCGCGTTGCGGAGCTCCTCGACCTGACGAACGCTCAGGCCGTGGAACTCCGTCGCGATGACGGTGTCCGTGTCCTTGAGGCGCTCGGCAATGACCGCGATTGCGGCCTGCTTCTGTTCCCTGTTCAGTTCCTCACCTCCTCGTCTCTCCGCCGTGCAAGGCGGGGCGTCGGGAGGCGGTGCGGGGCGCGAGGCCCCGACTGCTCCGTTGCTCCGTCCTCACACGGGTCGGGGCCCATGCCCCTGATTTACGGCGACCGTGATGGCCGCCCCCGTGGTCTTCGGTCGGGTGCTGTGCGGTGGGCGCGGCCTAGGCCGTGGCCTCCTCGAGCAGGTTCGATGTGATGCTGGGGTCAACGTCCACGCCGGGGCCCATGGTCTGGGCGATGCTGATGGACTTGATGTACTTGCCCTTGGTGGCAGCCGGCTTGACGCGCAGGATCTCCTCGAGGATCACCGCGTAGTTCTCGGTGAGCTGCTCGGGGGTGAACGAACGCTTGCCCAGGCCGATGTGCACGATGCCGGAGCGGTCGGTGCGGTACTCCACCTTGCCGCCCTGGATCTCGGTGACGGCCTTGGCCACGTCGAAGGTGACGGTGCCCGTCTTCGGGTTGGGCATCTTGCCCGAGGGCCCGAGCACCCGACCCAGGCGACCCACGGCCACCATCATGTCGGGCGTGGCGATGGCCACGTCGAAGTCGGAGAAGCCCTCCTCCACCTTCTTGACCAGGTCCTCGCCGCCAACGAACTCGGCGCCGGCCTCTTCGGCCTCACGCGCCTTCTCGCCCTCGGCGAACACGGCCACGATCTGCTGGCGGCCGGTGCCGTGGGGAAGCGCGATGGTGCCGCGAAGCTGCTCCTCGGCGTGGCGCACGTTGACGCCAAGACGGAAGTGGGCCTCGACGGTGGCGTCGAAGCGCGCCACCTCGAACGAGGTGAGAAGGCGGAAGGCGTCCAGCGGGGCGTAGTTGCCCTCGGGCCGGATCTGCTCCTTGGCCGTGTCGTATCGCTTGCCGTGCTTGGCCATGACTAGCCCTCCACCGTGACGCCCATCGACCGCGCGGTACCGGCGATCATGGTGATGGCTGCGTCGATGTCGTTCGCGTTCAGGTCGTTCATCTTGGTCTCGGCGATCTGCTGCAGCTGCGCGCGCGAGATGGAGGCCACCTTGTCGCGGTGCGGCTCGGCCGAGCCCTTCTTCAGCTTGATGGCCTCCTTGATCAGCACCGACGCCGGCGGCGTCTTGGTGATGAACGAGAAGGAGCGGTCCTCGTAGACCGAGATCTCCACCGGGGTGATGACGCCACCGAGGTTCTGCGTCTGGGCGTTGAACGCCTTGCAGAACTCCATGATGTTGATGCTCGCGCCACCGAGCGCGGGACCCACCGGCGGTGCCGGCGAGGCGCCCCCTGCGGGGATGTGGAGCTTGATGATCTGCAGGACCTTCTGCGCCATTGTGGCGTGACCTTCCGTCTCGGGGCCGTCTCAGGCGGCCCGGGAATATACATCCATTCGGGCGAATGACCAGCGGGTGCGCATCACGCACCCGCGGAACACTCGGTTTACGTCAGCTTCTTCACCTGGTCGAACGACAGCTCGGCCGGCGTTTCGCGGCCGAAGATCGACACCAGGACCTTCACCCTTCCCTGCTCGGCGTTGATCTCGGCGATCTCGCCCGTGAAGTCCGACAGCGGGCCGGAGATGACCTTGATGCTCTCGCCGATGGTGAACTCGGCGCGCACCTTCACGCGGGTCTCGGTGGCCGTGTGCAGCAGGCGGTCCACCTCGCCCGGCGAGAGGGGCGGCGGGCGGTGGTCGTCGTTCTTCGTGGCGCCCACGAAGCCCGTGACGCCGGGGGTGTTCTTCACCAGCGACCAGGCGTCGTCGTCGCCCATGTCCATGTTCACCAGCACGTACCCGGGGAGCGTGCGGCGCTCGGTCTGGATCTTCTGGCCATCCTTGTTCGTCTCGACCACCTGCTCGGTGGGGACGACGATGCGACGGATCGAGCCCTGGCGGCCGAACGTGACGATGCGACGCTCGATGTTGGCCTTGACCTTGTTCTCGTGACCCGAGTAGGTGTTGATGACGTACCAGCGCAGCAAGAAGTGCTCCTAGAAGACGGCGTCGACGAGCGCGCTCATGAGCGTGTCGATGATGCCGAGGTAGATGGCGATGACCGCCACGAAGATGATGACGACTGCAGTGGCCTGGAACAGCTGGGCGCGGTTCGGCCAGGTGACCTTCTTGAGCTCGGTGATGGTCTCACCGAGGAACCGACGGCTGCGACCCTCCTGCACGGCCTTGGTGACCGACCCGGTCTTCTCCGTCTTCGGCTGCCTGCGCGGACGCGGCTGGGCCTTCGGCTTGTCGCCGGAGTCCTTCTTCTTCTTTCCAGGAACGGGAGGTTCGGCGCCGCCCGGGCCGGGCTCGCCGGATTCCTGCCCCTTGGAGGGTCGGATTCTTGCCATGTGTCGGCGTCTACTCGTTCGTCGCGGTCGGGTGGACAGGGCCGGAGGGACTCGAACCCCCAACCCCCGGTTTTGGAGACCGGTGCTCTACCAATTGAGCTACGACCCTCTGCCTCAGTTGCCGGTTGCCCGGCGGTGACCTCTTTACCGCGTCTCGCGGTGCTCCGTGTGACGGCCACACCAGCGGCAGTACTTGCTGAGCGACACGCGGTCGGGCGTGTTGCGCCTGCTCTTATTCGACTGGTAGTTGCGCCTCTTGCAGTCCTGGCACGCCAGGGTCACGGCGATGCGCTGGCCGGTCTTGCCCACAGGGAAGCCTCCGGTTGTTTGCGGGGGCGGGAAGGTACCACAGCCCCGGGAATGGTCGGGCTATGCCGCCTTGCAGGGCAGCGCGGCCTGACGTGAGTACTTCAGCATCGGCTCCAGGTAGTCGCGGCGGAAGTCGTGCATGGCCACGGGATCCTCCACGATGAACCCGAACTCGGGCAGCTGATTCGGGTAGGCGTTCTGCGAGCCCACGTAGAACGCCGCGTCGTCCACGGCGATGACCTTGCCGTGCAGCGCAGGCTCCTTGCCATCGGGCCACGTGGCATTCAGGGAGTATCGGAAGGGCGCCACGATCAACGACTTGCAGGCGGCGGCGTTGGCCTTGGCCTTCGATCCCGTGATCTTCACGAGGCGCTTCATCAGCACCTTCTGGGCCAGCGCCGGGTCGGCGCTGTACGTCTCGGTGGAGTTGATGGAGCCGTTGGCATTCGAGATGACGATGCGCGTGCGCACGCCGTCGGCCACCTTGCGGGCCAGGGCGTCAATGAGGCGCAGGTCGTACGACGCCGACGTGGCGCAGCCGAAGGTCAGCTCCTGCTGGCCCACGACGACGCGCGACTTGGCCGACATCACCAGCGCCCGCAGTGCGGTGTCACTGGGGTTGCGCCCATCCCACGCGGAGTCGCCATTCATGGTGTTGGGCAGCGGGGGCAGCACGCAGCCCGAGTCGTAGGAGTCCCACCAGCTCGGCGAGAACCAGTCCTTGCGCCCCGTCACCCGGCCGTCCTTGATGTACCCCGAGCGACCGACCGCCAGCACGCGTGCAGTACCCGTGCCCGGCGCCGGGTCGGGGGTCATGGTGGCGGGGCAGCCGCCCGTGCCGCCATCGGCGGGGATGATCGTGTTCCAGTACGAGAGGCCCTTG
>CANGAY010000042.1 GCA_947451735.1 Actinomycetota bacterium | reverse complement strand
GACGACCTGATGGGCGACGGCGGCATGGCGCTCATCTTCTCCACCCAGTTCATGGACGAGGCCACCCGGCACGGCGACCGCACGGTGGCACTCGGTGGCGGCGACGATTTCATGCGCCTGGCGACGGACGACGCATGAACGTGCTGCGGTCGGCCAGGCTGCTGTTCACCAAGGACCTGCGCGTGCTCGGCCGAAGCCGCGGGCTGGTGGCAATCCTCATCGGCTACCCGGTCATCATCGCCATCCTGCTGGCCCTCGCGCTCTCGGGTGGCGACCGGCGGCCATCAGTGGCCTTCGTCAACCTCGACCAGCAGGGCCGCACCGTGCTGGTGGGCAACGACCGCCTGTCGGTTGACGACTACGCGGCGAAGATCGAGCAGGACGTCGACCTGAAGCGGCTCGGCGCCACCGAGGCGCAGCAGGCGCTTTCCGACGGCAAGGTGAGCGCCATCCTCACCATCCCCGACGGCTTCGTTGCCGACCTGCAGTCGGGGATCAGATCGCCGGTCATCACCCTGCAGACCAACCCACGCAACCCCATCGAGGCGCAGGCGATCGAACGCAACATGGAGGCCGCGGTCTTCCGCCTCAACCAGGCGCTGGCCACCGCCTACGTGGATCAGGTGCTCAACCTGGTGAAGTTGGTGCAGCAGGGCGGCGACGTGCAGATCTTCGGCCGTGCCGGAAAGCTGGAGGGCCTGGCCTCGTCGGCAAAGGTGCTGCGCCAGGTGCAGCGCGAGTTGATCAAGGCGAATCAGCCCGCGCTGGCAAAGCGGCTCGCTGCGCTGAACGACTTCATCGACGGGGTCAACACCAACCTCGACCTGGCCAAGCCCGCGGCCAAGAGCATCGCCAGCCCCATCCGGCTCGACATCCAGTCGGGCGCCCCCGGGCGCGAGCCGCTGTCGGCGCTCGGCATCGCCGCCGCGCTGGTGGTGGGCCTGGGCCTGCTGGGCGTGCTGCTGTCGGCCGCGCTGCTCTCCGCCGAGCGTGAGGACGGCGTGCTGTCGCGCCTCGGCCGCGGCCTGGTGGGTCCGGGCACCATCATCACCCAGAAGGCCGTGCTGTCGGCGCTGGCCACGCTGGTGGTGGGCATGGTGCTGCTGGGCGTGGTGGCCCTCACCACCTCGGTGTCGGTGGGGCGCTGGGCAATCTGGGTGCTGGCACTGGTGGTGGCGGGCCTCGCCTTCGGCGCCTTCGGGCTGCTCATCGGCGCACTCGCCCGTGAGACACGCACCGCGCTGCTCGCCGCCCTCATGATCACCCTCCCTCTCGCGGTCATCGCGCTCATCCCGGGCAACGACATCGCGTTCTGGGTGAGCGCGGTCGCGGGGTTCGGGCCGGCCGCGCGGGTGTTCCAGGAGTTGCTGGTCGACCCGGAGGTGACCGGCACGCTGTGGGCGGGCATCGGGTTGCTGGCCATCATCGCCGTGGTGTACGGCGTGGTGGCGCGCATCGCGCTCGGTCGCCGCATGCACGCCTAGCCCGCGAGCGCCTCCGAAAGCGCCACCGCGAACTGGTCGGCGTCCATGGTGGTCGCTCCGAAGCGCATCACGTGCGGGCTCTGCATCTGCACATCGATCAGGGCGAAGTCGTTGGTGCGGGCGATGTGGATGAGGCCCGCGATTGCCGCGTTACCGCCGTCGGGTGCCCGGTGGAACATGCTCTCGGCCGTGATGAACCTGCCCATGGCCACGCCGAACAGGCCGCCCACCAGCCGGTCGCCGTCCCACGCCTCCACGCTGTGGGCAATGCCCAGATCGAACAGCGCTTCGTAGCCGCGCATCAGGCGCGGGGTCAGCCACACGCCCTCGCGATCACCGCCGCAGGCATCCAGCACCTCGCTGAATGCGGTGTCAACGCGCACTTCGTACCCGCGTCGGCGCAGCATGCGCGCGACGGTGCGCGGGATCCGGGCGTCGTCGACCCTGATGACACACCGGGGGTCGGTGGTGTACCAGCCCACCGGGCCGTCGTCGTCGGAGTCCATGGGGAAGGCGCCGGCCTCGTACCCGGCCACCATGTGCATGGGCGAAATGGACGCGGCGGCGAGGTCCGGGTCACCTGACCCGAACGCGTCCGACCCGCTCCGACCCCCCTCGCCAGCCACGAAGGCGACGATACACTCGCGGGCAGTGGCACCTCACACCGCCGAAACGGCCGCACTCGGGGGCATCTTCCCCGCCACGCGGCACCGTCGCCTTCGCCGCACCAAGGGCATCCGCCGCATGGTGCGCGAGACCTCGCTGCGCCCGTCGCAGCTGGTGCTTCCCATGTTCGCCGTGGCGGGCACCGGCGTGCGCCAGCCGGTTGACGCCCTGCCGGGCGTGGCGCGCCTGTCGCCCGACCTGCTGGTCGACGAGGCACGCGCCGCATACGAGGCCGGCATCGGCGGCGTGCTGCTGTTCGGCGTCACCGACGAGAAGGACGCCGTGGCCACCTCGGCCTACGCCGAGGACGGCGTGGTGCAGCAGGCCGTGCGGGCGCTCAAGGCCGGCGTGCCCGACCTGGTGGTCATCACCGACGTGTGCCTGTGCGCCTACACCGACCACGGCCACTGCGGGCTCATCGACGCCGACGGCGAGGTGGACAACGACCCGTCGCTCGCCGTCATCACCCGGGTTGCCGTGAGCCACGCCGACGCCGGGGCCGACATCGTGGCCCCCAGCGACATGATGGACGGCCGCGTGGCCGCCATCCGCGACGGGCTCGATGAGGCCGGGCACGAGGCCACGGCGATCATGGCCTACTCGGCCAAGTACGCATCGGCCTTCTACGGCCCCTTCCGCGAGGCCGCGGGCTCGGCGCCGGGCCACGGCGACCGCCGCGGATACCAGATGGACCCGGCCAACCTGCGCGAGGCCGTGCGCGAGGTGCAGGCCGACGAGGCCGAGGGCGCCGACATGGTCATGGTCAAGCCCGCGGCCACCTACATGGACGTGATCCGCGAGGTGCGGGGCGCCACCGACCTGCCACTTGCCGCGTACCACGTGAGCGGCGAGTACTCGATGATCAAGGCGGCCGCCGAGCGCGGCTGGCTCGACGAACGCACCGCGATGATGGAGACGCTCACCGCCATCGCGCGCGCCGGCGCCGACATCGTCATCACCTACGCGGCGGTTGACGCCGCACGCTGGATCCGGGAGGACGAGCGATGACCACCGCAGCCGAGAAGCCCGTGCGCCACAAGCCCGACGAGGTGGACCAGCGCCTGCTCAACGCGCTGCAGGCGGGTATCGCCCTGGATCGCCGCCCCTTCCTTGGCATCGCGGATGCGGTCGGCATCAGCGAGGACGAGGTGCTGGCGCGCATGCAGGTGCTGAAGGACGCGCAGATCATCCGCCAGGTGTCGGCCATCTTCGACACCCGCGCGCTGGGCTACGAGAGCACGCTGGTGGCCGCCTCGTACCCCGAGGACGGGCTGTTCGACGCCGCGGCCATCATCAACGGCCACCCCGGCGTGAGCCACAACTACCGCCGCACGCACCACTTCAACATGTGGTTCACCCTGGCCGTGGAGCCCGACGCGCGGCTGTCGCTTGAGGAGACCCTCGACATCCTGGCGCGCGAGACCGGTGCCACGTCCATGCGAATCCTCCCCACCATCACGCTGTACAAGATCAACGTGCAGCTCGACATGACGGGCGAGAACGGCAACGTCGCCCGCGCCGAGCCCATGGCGCCGCCGCAGCGCGGCGACGGCGTGGCCCCCACGCCCGAGGACCAGCAGGCCATCCTCATCCTGCAGCAGGACCTGCCGCTGGTTCCCGAGCCCTTCCAGGTGTGGGCCGACGAGGCCGGCATGCCGGTTGACGAGCTGCTGGCCAAGGCACAGGAACTGCAGGACCGCACCGTGATGCGCCGCTTCGCGGCAGTACTGAACCACCGCAAGGCCGGGTTCGGCGCCAACGGCATGGCCGTGTGGAAGGTGCCCGCCGATCAGGTGGACGACTTCGGCAGCCGCATGGCCACGTTCAGGTCGGTGAGCCACTGCTACAAGCGCCCCACCTACGACGACTGGCCCTACAGCCTGTTCACCATGGTGCACGCCAAGTCGAAGGACGCCTGCGAGGAGACCATCGCGGCGCTCGCCGAGGAGGCCGGTCTGGGCGACGACGACTACGCCGTCCTCTACTCCACCTTCGAGTTCAAGAAGGTGCGCCTCAAGTACTACTCGCCCGAGTACCGGGCGTGGGAGGACCTGGCCATCGCGGGCAAGCCGCTGCCGACAGGCTGACCCCATGAGCGACTCCCCCAACGACTCCCGCAGCCAGGAACTCTTCGCCCGCGCCAAGCAGTCGCTGGTGGGTGGGGTCAACTCACCGGTGCGCGCCATGCGCGGCATCGGGCGCGACCCCATCTTCATCGACCGCGCCGAGGGCACCCACGTGTACGACGTGGATGGCAACGCATATGTGGACTACCTGGCCTCGTGGGGCCCGGCCATCCTGGGCCACGCCGCCCCGGTGGTCATCGACGACCTGCGCGATGCGCTTGCCCGCGGCACCTCGTACGGGGCGCCCACCGAGCGCGAGGTGGTGTTCGCCGAGGCCGTGCGCGACGCCATGCCGTCGATCGAGCGCCTGCGCATGACCTCGAGTGGCAGCGAGGCCGTGATGGGTGCGGTGCGCCTGGCCCGCGCGGCCACCGGGCGCGAGGCCATCGTCAAGACCGAGGGCGGCTACCACGGCGCCATTGACGGCCTGTTGGCGCAGGCGGGCAGCGGCGCCACCACGCTGGGCGTGCCCACCAGCCCCGGCGTCACCGCGGGTGCCACCGCCGCCACCCGGCTGGTGCCCTACAACGATCTGGCCGCCGCCGAGGCGGCCCTCGAAGGTGCCGCGGCCATCATCCTCGAACCGGTCGCGGGCAACATGGGCGTGGTGCCGCCGGCCCCCGGCTATCTGGAGGGCCTGCGCGCGGCATGCGACCGCACGGGTGCGCTGCTCATTCTCGACGAGGTCATCACCGGTTTCCGCGTGGCCCGCGGCGGCGCGCAGGAGCTGTTCGGCATCACCGCCGACCTCACGTGCATGGGCAAGATCATCGGCGGCGGCCTGCCCGTGGGTGCCTTCGGTGGCCGCGCCGACGTGATGCGCGAACTGGCGCCCGAGGGCCCCTGCTACCAGGCGGGAACGCTGTCGGGCAACCCGCTTGCCACCACCGCCGGCCTCGCGGTGATCTGCCGCCTTGCAGCCGAGGGCACCTACGCGCACCTCGACGAGAACGGCGCGCGGCTCGAAGAGGTCATCCGCGCGAGCGGCGCACCGGTGACCATCCAGCGCGTGGGCTCGATGCTCACCCCCTTCTTCACCGACCGTGCGGTGACCAACTACGCCGAGGCCACCGCCTGCGACACCGACGCCTACGCGCGCCTCGCCCGCGGCCTGCTGGCCCACGGCGTGTACCCCCCTCCCTCGCAGTTCGAGGCGTGGTTCACCAGCACGCTGCACGGCGACGCCGAGTTCGCGGCCACCGCCGAGGCGTTCGACCGCGCGCTGGAGGCCATGGCATGACCACCGTGGCGCACGACTCGGTGGCCACCGTGCTGGCCGAGCAGCCCGCCCTCGCCGGTCGCATCTGCGACCCCGACGAGGTGCTGGTGCCCGTGGTGAGTCCGCCGCTCGCCCGCGAGCACGCGCTCGGCGTGGAACTCATCCTCGAGGGCTTCCTGCTGCACCACGGCACGTCGCGCCATGTGGGCCAAGTGGAGATGGGCGCGGCCGTGCTGGCGGGCGACTACTGCTACGCGCAGGGTCTGGTGCGCGTAGCCGCGACCGGCGATCTTGCCGTGGTGGAGGCGCTCGCCGATCTGGTGGCGCTGTCGTCGGCGGCCGTGGCAGCGGGCAATGACGACGACCTGCTGCCGCTGTGGCGGGCCACGGTGGCGGCCGTGGCCGGCGAGCAGGGGCCCGGCACGGCCGAGGCGGTGCGCGTTGCGCGCGCCGCGCTGCGCGAGGGGCTCCCCGGCCCCATCCACGAGATCGCCGCCGCACTGCCGCCCATTCCCGCACTGGCCGAGGCCCTCGCACGATGAAGGACCTGCGCGAGTGGATGCAGGCCATCCGCGGCATGGGCGAGTTGGTTGAGGTGCACGCAGAGGTGGACCCGCACCTCGAGATCACCGAGATCGCCGACCGGGTGATGAAGGCCGGCGGCCCCGCCGTGCTGTTCACCAACGTCACGGGATCGAGGATGCCCGTGCTCATCAACCAGTTCGGCAGCGAGCGCCGCATGGCCATGGGCCTCGGTGGCACCGACCTCGACCAGATCGCCTCGCGCATCTCCGAGATCGCCGAGATGCAGCCACCCCAGGGCGTGATGGAGAAGGTGAAGGCGCTCGGCAAGCTCAAGGAACTGGCGTCGCTCGGCACCAAGACCGTGAAGAACGGGCCATGCCAGGAGGTGGTGCTCACCGGCGACGACGTGGACCTCGACCTCATCCCCATCCTGCACTGCTGGCCCGAGGACGGCGGCCCCTTCATCACGCTGCCGCTGGTATTCAGCAACGATCCACGCACCGGGTCGCGCAACTGCGGCATGTACCGCGTGCAGAAGGTCGACAAGCGCACCTGCATGATGCACTGGCAGATCCACAAGGATGGCCGGCAGCACCTGCTCGACAGCCAGGGGCGGGTGCCCGTGGCCGTGGTGGTGGGCACCGACCCGGCGGTCACCTACAGCGCCACGGCCCCGCTGCCGCCCGCGCTCGACGAGATGATGTTCGCGGGCTTCCTGCGCGGCAAGCAGGTGGAG
>CANGAY010000041.1 GCA_947451735.1 Actinomycetota bacterium | reverse complement strand
GGCCACGAGATCTAGGCGGGGCGCAGCACCAGCAGCCCGGGGGCGGGCTCGAATGTGACGTCGTGGAACTCGCCGAGCGGCTCGCCATCGGCCTGCAGTGCCACGCTGCCCTCGGCTTCGACGGTGATGCGTGCCGACGACACGCCGTGTGCCAGGCGCGCGGAGTCGAGGTGCCAGGCACCGGTGAGCGCGCCCGTGGCGGCGATGGCCGGCCCCGCGACACTGTGGGTTGCGGTGCCCACCCAGCCGAGCATCCCCTCGCGTCCGGCATCGGGGATGAGGTCGAAGGCGCGCTTGCCGAAGTAGGCGTACGGCCGCGTGCAGGCCACGCTGAGCGATGACATGCGAAACGGCGTGCCGCCGTCAATGCTCACCTGCACGCCGCTCGACTTCCGGCTGCGCACGGCCGCCACGGCCACCGCCCCGGCGAACCACGCCTGCCCGATGTAGCGCTTCATGCGCGGGTGGCGCTCCACGGTCTCGGCGGCAGCGGCCTCCACGCCGGCGCTCGCGTTGACGATGAAGAACCGCTCCTCGCCGTCGGCCACCAGGCGTCCGATGGTCACCGGCTGCGCCTGGCGTCCCGCCCGGATCTCCCGGGCCAGCAGTTCGATGGCCTGCACGCAGTCGCTGGGCCAGCCCAGCGTGCGTGCGAACACGTTGGTGCTGCCGGCCGGGATGGGCGCGAGCGCGGCCCCGGTGCCCACCAGGGCGCCTGCTGCCTCGGCCGCCGTGCCGTCGCCGCCCATGGTCACCACGGTGAGCGCCCCGTGCTTCTCCCATGCCAGCTGCGCCAACTCCGCGGCGTGACCACGCTCCTGCGTGGTGAGCACCACGGTGAGCCCAAGTGGCCCGAGCAGGCGCTCGGCCAGCTCCACCAGACCCGGGTGCGCCGCGGTGGACGCCGGATTCACCAGCATTGCGATGGGGTGGTCGGGCGCCACCGGTGCGTCAGTCATCGCCCTCGAGCAGTGTCAGCTCGAGCCGCGCGAGCCACGCGGCCACCAGCAGGTCAACCACGTCGGCACGTTCCAGCTGGGGAACGTGGGCGGCCTCGGGTACCACGGCCATGCCGGCGTTGGGCAGTCCGTCGGCGAGTTCTTCCGACAGCCACACCGGCACCAGCGGGTCGGACTCGCCGGCAATGACCAGCGCGGGTGCGGTGATGTCGCCCAGCAGGTTGCGCACATCGTGGTCGCGGGCCGAGAGGTAGTCGGCCATCAGCGCCTCCGGGCCCATCGACTCGACCGACGCGATGCCGCGGCGGATGAGCTCGGGCTCGTGGTGGAACCACGACTGCTCCACCATGCGCGTGCACTCGGCGTGGAAGTCATCGTCAATGCGGTTGATGGCCTCCTGCGGCACCGGCAGCCGGGCGCCGGTGCTCACCAGGATGAGCCCCGCCACCAGGTCGGGACGCAGCAGCGCCACCTCGAGTGCCACGGCGCCGCCCAGCGAGTGGCCCACCATCACGAGCGGCCCGGGGATCTCCTCCACCTCGGCGATGACCCACTGGGCCATCTCCACTGCGCCCTGCAGCGGCTGGCCATCGGGATGGCCGGGCAGCGCCACGGCGAGCGCGCCCTCGAAGCGCGCGAGCTGCGGCCCCCACGACGCCGGCGTGCGCCCGGCCCCGTGGATGAACACGGGACGGGGCGACTCGATCTCGATCTCTTCAGGTTCGTCGGACACCCGCGGGATGGTACGCCGCTGGTAGCCTCGTCCGTCGTGGCAGAGCTCCTCATCGCCGTGGACTTCGACGGCACCATCACCATGCGCGACACCCTTCACGTGATCGTGGACGCCCACGGGCGTCCCGGTGTGTGGGACGAGCTGGAACCCGCGCTGCGCGCGGGCGAGATCACCGTGGAGCAGGCGATGGAGCAGCAGTTCGCCACGGTCACCGCGCCGCACGACCAGGTGATCGATCTGGTGTTGTCGCATGCCGGTGTGCGCGACGGGTTTCCCGAACTGGTGGCGTGGGCCGAGGCCAACGACCACCGGCTGGTGGTGATGAGCGCCGGGTTCCGGTGCGTCATCGACGAGGTGCTTGACGGCCTGGGTGCCGGGCATCTGGAGGTGGTGGCCAACGACGCCGTGTTCACGCACGACGGCTGCACGCTGGTGTGGAGCGAGGACCGCGGCGATCCGTGCGAGATCTGCGGGCGCAGGTGCAAGCGGCACGCCATCCATGAGCGCTTCGACGGCGACCGGCTGGTGTACGTGGGCGATGGCATCAGCGACCGGTGCGCATCGCTGCTGGCCGACGTGGTGTTCGCCCGTGCCGGCCTTGCCGAATGGCTCGACGAGGAGGGCGTGGGGTACATCCCCTACGGTGACTTCCACGACGTGCTTCGCTGGTTGAAGAACGATCCCGACGTGGCGGAGGCCGCATGAGCAAGTGGCGCCCCGTGGGGCCGGCCGCCGAGTGGACGGCCATGGAGGAGCGCGTGCTCGCGTTCTGGCGCGAGAACGACGTGTTCCAGCGCAGCGTGGACGACCGCAAGGGCGCCGACCCGTACGTGTTCTACGAGGGTCCGCCCACGGCAAACGGCCGTCCGGGGTCGCACCACGTGCTGTCGCGCGTGTTCAAGGACATCTTCCCGCGGTTCCACACCATGCGCGGCCGCTATGTGGAGCGCAAGGCCGGCTGGGACTGCCACGGCCTGCCCGTGGAACTTGAGGTGGAGAAGCAACTGGGCATCTCGGGCAAGCCCGAGATCGAGGCGTACGGCATCGCCGAGTTCAACGCGCGCTGCCGGGCATCGGTGGGCGAGTACCTCGACGAGTGGGAGCGCCTGACGGACCGCATCGGGTTCTGGGTGGACACCTCGCAGGCGTATCGCACCATGGACACCGACTACGTCGAGAGCGTGTGGTGGAGCCTCGCGACCATGTTCGACAAGGGCCTGGTGTACGAGAGCGACAAGGTCGTGCCGTACTGCCCCAGATGCGGCACCGCATTGAGCAGCCACGAGGTCGCCCAGGGCTACAAGGACGTGACCGACCCGTCCATCTACGTGCGGTTCCCCCTGGTGGACGAGCCCGGCACGTCGCTCCTGGTGTGGACCACCACGCCGTGGACGCTTCCCGCCAATCAGGCGGCCGCGATCAATCCCCACACCGCCTACGCGGTGGTGCACGTGGATGGCGAGCGACTGGTGATGGCCGATGCGCTCGTGGCCAAGGTCATCGGCGACGACGCCGTGGTGGAGCGCACCATGCCGGCGTCCGACCTGGCTGGTGCTGCGTACGAGCCGCCATTCGGGCACATCCCGGGCAGGCACATCGTGGTGATGAGCGACTTCGTCACCACCGAGGACGGCACGGGAATCGTGCACCTGGCGCCGGCATTCGGCGAGGACGACATGCGCGCCGCGCGCGAGCATGGGCTGGATGCCCCCAACCCGGTTGACCGCCAGGGCCTGTTCACCGACAAGGTGCCCGAGGCCGTGGGCGTGTTCGTGAAGGACGCCGACCGGCAGCTGATCACCGACCTCGAGGGCCGCGGCCGGGTGTTCCGCGAGAAGCCCTACGAGCACTCGTACCCGCACTGCTGGCGCTGCTCCACGCCGCTGCTCTATTACGCCAAGCCGTCGTGGTACATCCGCACCACCGATGTGCGCGACCGCATGCTGGCGCTCAACGAGCAGGTGGGCTGGCACCCCGAGCACGTCAAGCACGGCCGCTTCGGCCGCTGGCTCGAGGGCAACGTCGACTGGGCCATCAGCCGCGAGCGCTACTGGGGCACGCCGCTGCCGTTCTGGCGCTGCGACGACTGCGAGAAGGTCACGGCCATCGGGTCGTTCAAGGCGCTGCGCGACCACGCCGTGGTGGAGGTGGGCGACGAGTTCGACCCGCACCGGCCGTTCGTGGACGAGGTGCCCATCCGCTGCGAGTGCGGCGGCACCGCGCACCGCGTGCCGGAAGTCGTCGACGTGTGGTTCGACTCGGGCGCCATGCCGTTCGCGCAGCACCACTACCCCTTCGAGGGCGAGGACGGGCTGGCCGGCCGGTTCCCCGCCGACTTCGTGTGCGAGGCGCTCGACCAGACCCGCGGCTGGTTCTACTCGCTGCTGGCCGAGGGCGCGCTGCTGTTCGACGAGGCGCCCTACCGCAACGTGGTGTGCCTGGGGCTCATCCTCGATGGCGAGGGCCAGAAGATGAGCAAGAGCAAGGGCAACGTGGTGGAGCCCTGGACGGTGCTCGACCACGCCGGCGCAGACGCCTTCCGCTGGTATCTGTTCACCGCGCAGAGCCCGTGGGATTCGTTCCGCTTCAGCCTCGACGTGGTTGACGAGACCCGCCGTCGCTTCCTGTTCACCCTGTGGAACACCTACGCGTTCCTCACCACCTACGCATCGCTGCCCGACGGCTTCACGCCCGGCGACCCGGCGCCTCCCGTGGCCGAGCGCAGCGAGATGGACCGCTGGGCGCTCTCGCGCCTCGATGCCACCATCGACGCGGTCACCGACGGCCTGGCGGGCTACGACCCCACCAACGCCGGCCGTGCGCTCGAGTCGCTCGTTGATGATCTGTCCAACTGGTACGTGCGCACGGGGCGACGCCGGTTCTGGCGCAGCGACGACGCCACCGACCGTGCCGCCGCCTTCGCCACGCTGCACGAGTGCCTCAGCACCATTGCGCTGCTGGTGGCCCCGTTCTGCCCGTTCGTGGCCGACGAGATGTGGGGCAACCTGGTTGCCGCGCACGACCCGTCGGCGCCCGAGAGCGTGCACCTGGCCAACTGGCCCGCGTCGGGCGGTCGCCGCGACGAGGCGCTCGAGCAGGCGATGGCCGCGGCGCTTGAGGCCACCACGCTCGGCCGATCGGCCCGCAAGGACGCCAAGCTGAAGGTACGCCAGCCGCTCAAGGAGGCCGTCATCGCCTGCCCGCCCGCGACCGCCCGTCTGCTGGAGGGCCTGTCGTCGGTGGTGGCCGAAGAGTTGAACGTGCGCGAGGTGCGCTTCGTCACCGACGCCGGTGGCCTGGTTGATGTGAGCCTGAAGCCCAACTACCGCTCGCTCGGCCCCCGATTCGGCAAGGGCATGCCGGCCGTGGCCGAGGCCGTCGCCGCGCTCGACGCCAATCAGGCGGTGCGCGACCTCGACGCCGACGGTGCGATCCACGTGATCGTGAACGGCAATGATGAGCGCTTCGAGGACGACGACCTGCTTCGTGAGGTGCGCCCCACCGAGGGGTACGCGGTGGCCGAAGGCGGTTCGCTCGCCGTGGGCCTCAGCACCGAGATCACGCCCGAGCTGGAGATGGAGGGCCTGGCCCGCGATCTGGTGCGCGCCATCCAGAACGCGCGACGCACCGCCGACCTGAAGGTGGAGGACCGCATCGTGCTGCACCTCGACGGCTCGGGGCGCATTCGCGAGGCCATTGACGCCCACCGCGCGTACATCGCGGGCGAGGTGCTGGCGACCGAACTCACGGTGAGCCACGGAATGCCCTTCACCCCGGTATTCCGCGAGGATGGGGAGATCGACGGCGAGCCCGTTTCAATCTCCATCGCCCTCGCGTGATTTGCTGAGCCCATGAGCACGTTCCCGCTTCCCGCCCGCACCCCCGCCGCCGTGCACCCGTGGGCCCCGCGCTTCGCGCAGGCCATCACGGGAATGCTGTGCCTCGAGGCGGTCATCTTCCAGACGCAGGCCGTGGTGGTCATCGCCGCGGTGTTCATCGCGCTGGCCCTCATCGGCCCGCGGTGGTCGCCGGTGGCCTACCTGTTCGCGCTGCTGCCCGTGCGCCCGGCCGAACTGGAGCCCTCGCGCCCCGTGCGATTCGCGCAGCTCATCGCCATCTCCATGCTGGTGGTGGCCATCGTGCTGCTCTACAGCGGCCTGTCGCTCGCCGGCTGGATCATCACGGCGATGGTTGCCGCGGTGGCGCTGTTCTCGGCCATCAGCGGCATCTGCATCGGATGCATCGCCTGGAAGCAGCTGGTGCGCCGCGGCGGATCAGCCCACGATCTGAAGAAGGCGTTCGATCTGGAGGGCAGCGGACCGTGGCTGCTGGTGGTCACCGCTCCCAACTGCCCCCGATGCGGACCGGCCAAGCGCGCCATCGAGGACGCCGCCGGGGCGCACGACATCGTGAGCGTTGACCTGAGTGAGCACCCCGAGGCAGGCGCGCTCCCCATCTGGAGCGTGCCGGCCGGGGTCATCGTGGAGCCCTCGGGCAACGTGGGCCTGGTGAAGACGGGCGCCATCGGCACCGCAGAGGCACGCGAGCTGGTCAGCGCTCTCGGGTAGTGCGCGTCCGCGTTAGCCGGTGACCGCCGGACGCGTGATGCCCGCCAGGTGCACCCGCTTCATCGACTGCGCCACGATCTGGTTCGTTGACGAAAGGCCGCGGGTGGTGAGGGTCCAGTTGCCCCTGGCGAGGCGGGTGGTGCAGACGTAGGTACGGCTCCCGCGGGCCGTGATGATGCGGCAGGCGCCCCGGGTCGCCGTCGCGTGGTGCCACGCGAAGGGGTGCGCAAAGGACGTGGCCGCGCGCCGGCGCGACGCCGCCTGGGTGATGCGCGTCACGCCCGTCGGCACCGTTCCCACGGTGATGCACGTGGTGCGGGTGCATCGCGTGCGTCCGGGGAGTGCCGGGGCCGTCGGCACGACCGCCGCCGGTGTCACCGCCGCGGAGGCCGCTGACGCGGGGGACGTGCCGGTGGCGTTCGTCGCGGTGGCCGTGAACGTGTACGCCGTGCCGTTGGTGAGGCCATCGAACGTGCAGGGCCCACCCGCTGCGCCGGCGACCGTGCAGGTGGCCCCGCCGGGGCTCGCCGTGACCGTGAATGTGTCGGCGGCG
>CANGAY010000040.1 GCA_947451735.1 Actinomycetota bacterium | reverse complement strand
CAAATGCCGATCACGTTTCGCAAGTTGTCCGCCACCCCACACCGCGCCCGGTCGCCCTGCACAGCGCGCCGACGGAGCGTTTTCCTTTGCCATTCCGTAACGCATGGGACTTGATATGAAGCGGCTCATGTTTCATGATGCCACTCGTATTCATTCCAGTTCAGGCACAGCAGCCACAGGAGGCAGGAACTCAGATGGGCAAGACGATCGGCATCGATCTCGGTACCACCAACTCGGCAATGGCCGTCCTCACGGGCGGCGAGCCCGAGGTCATCCCCAACGCGGAGGGCGGTCGCACCACGCCGTCGGTTGTCGCGTTCACCTCAGGCGGGGAGCGTCTCGTCGGCGCCGTCGCGCGCCGTCAGGCCGTGACCAACCCGCAGAACACCATCTTCAGCGTCAAGCGGTTCATGGGCCGCAACTTCAACGAGGTCAACGAGGAAATGACCATCGTTCCGTATGAGGTCGTTCCCGGCCCCAGCGGCGACGTGCGCATCAAGGCCGGCGACAAGGAGTGGTCGCCGCCGGAGATCAGCGCGATGATCCTCCAGAAGCTCAAGGCCGACGCCGAGGCGTACCTGGGCGAAGAGGTGGACGGCGCGGTCATCACCGTGCCCGCCTACTTCAACGACGCCCAGCGCCAGGCCACCAAGGACGCCGGCACCATCGCCGGCCTCGAGGTGAAGCGCATCATCAACGAGCCCACCGCGGCCGCGCTGGCCTACGGTCTCGACAAGTCGGACGAGCGCACCATCCTGGTGTTCGACCTCGGTGGCGGCACGTTCGACGTGTCGATCCTCGAGATCGGCGACGGCGTGTTCCAGGTGAAGTCCACCAACGGTGACAACCACCTGGGTGGCGACAACTTCGACAAGGCGATCGTCGACTGGATGGTCGCCGAGTTCAAGGCATCGCAGGGCATCGACCTCGGGCAGGACCCCATGGCGCTCCAGCGTCTCTACGAGGCGGCGGAGAAGGCCAAGATCGAGCTCAGCACCACCACGCAGGCCAGCATCAACCTGCCGTTCATCACCGCGGACGCCTCCGGGCCGAAGCACCTCGACCTGTCGCTCACCCGCGCCAAGTTCGAGGAGCTCACGCACGACCTGCTGCAGCGCCTCGAGGGGCCGACGAAGCAGGCGCTCGAGGACGCCGGCGTGACCGGCAAGGACATCGAGCACGTGGTGCTCGTGGGTGGCATGAGCCGCATGCCGGCCGTGCAGGAGCGCGTCACCGAGCTCACGGGCAAGGAGCCCCACAAGGGCGTCAACCCCGACGAGGTCGTGGCCGTGGGTGCCGCCATCCAGGCCGGCGTGCTCGCCGGTGAGGTGAAGGACGTGCTGCTGCTCGACGTGACCCCGCTGTCGCTGGGCATCGAGACCAAGGGCGGCGTCTTCACGCGTCTCATCGAGCGCAACACCACGATCCCCACCAAGAAGAGCGAGGTGTTCTCGACTGCCGAGGACAACCAGAACCAGGTGGAGATCCACGTGCTGCAGGGCGAGCGCGAGATGGCCAGCTTCAACCGCACCCTCGGGCGCTTCAGCCTCACCGGCATTCCGCCGGCGCCGCGTGGCGTGCCGCAGATCGAGGTCACCTTCGACATCGACGCCAACGGCATCGTCCACGTGTCCGCCAAGGACCGCGGAACCGGCATCGAGCAGACCATCGAGATCAAGAGCTCGAGCGGTCTGAGCGATGACGAGGTGAAGCAGATGGTGAACGAGGCCGAGTCGCACGCCGACGAGGACAAGCGCCTGCGTCGCGTGGCGGATGCCCGCAACGAGGCCGAGGCCCGTGTGCACGAGGCCGAGCGCCAGCTGAAGGACCACGGCGACTCGATCGAGGGCGACCTCAAGGCCGAGCTCGAGGCGGCGATCCAGGGTTCGAAGGACGCCCAGACGGGCGAGGACCCCGACGCCATCGAGGGTACGACCGAGGCGCTCACGCAGGTGCTCCACCGCGTGTCCGAGCAGGTGTACCAGCGCGCGGCCGCCGAGGCGCCGCCGGGCGAGGGCGCCGAGGAGGTCGTGGAGGACGCGGACTACGAGGTCATCGACGAGGACGAGTCGGCCGCCAAGGCCAAGGACTAGCCCGACGTGACCGACGAGACCACCGACACGCCCGTGGCTCCCGAGGAGCCCGAGGTCCCGGCCGAGCAGGCCGGGGCCCCGGGCCCCGAGGGTGCTGAGGCGGCACCCGATGAGATGGCCCGCGTGAGCGCGGAGCGGGACGAGTACCTCGACCAGCTGCAGCGCACGCGCGCCGACTTCGACAACTACCGCAAGCGCGTTGAGCGTGAGCGCCCGCTTCTGCAGGAGGCGGGGATCCGTGACGTCGTGGGTGAACTGCTGCCCGTGCTCGACAACCTCGAGCGCGCGCTGGAGGCACTCGTGGCCGCAGGAGATGCAGGGGCGTCGGGCATCGTGGCCGGCGTCGAGATGGTGCGGCAGCAACTGGGCGGGCTCATCGCCGGACGTGGGGTGGAGGAGATCCCCGCGCACGGTGAGGCGTTCGACCCGCAGGTGCACGAAGCGGTGCAGAGCGTGCCCGCGCCGGGTCAGCCGGCCGGCACGGTCGTGGCCGTGGTGCAGCGTGGCTACCGCATGAGCGACAACGTCATCCGCCCCGCACGCGTGGTGGTGGCTGACGGCGATGGAGGCGCGAGCTGAGCGAGAAGTCCCACTACGACGTCCTGGGTGTTGCCGAGAACGCTGACGACGAGGCCATCAAGAAGGCCTACCGGAAGCTGGCGCGCAAGCACCACCCCGACGCCAACCCCGACGATCCCAAGGCCGAGGAGCGGTTCAAGGAGATCTCGCACGCCCACGACGTGCTGTCCGACCCCGAGAAGCGTCGGGAGTACGACGCCGAGCAGCAGATGCTGCGCATGGGTGGCGGTTACGGCTACGCCGGAACGGGTGGCGCGGGCGGTGGCGCGCGTGGCGGCCAGGGCTTCGGCGACTTCGGCGACATCTTCTCGATGTTCGGCGGGGGCGGCGGTGGGCGTCGCGGCGGTCAGCCGCGCTCGGGGCCGCGCCGTGGCCAGGACCTCGAGGTGGAGGTCACCCTGGCCTTCGACCAGGCCATGTCGGGTGCCGAGGTGCCCGTCACGCTCGAGCGCCACGAGGCATGTGGCACCTGCTCGGGGTCGGGCGCGAAGCCGGGCACGTCGTCGCGTCTGTGCACCACCTGCGATGGCCGCGGGTCGGTCACGCACGACGTGGGTGGCTTCTCCATCCCGGAGGAGTGCCCGTCGTGCGCCGGCCAGGGCACCGTGGTGGAGGACCCGTGCACGGATTGCTTCGGCAGGGGTACCCGCACCGTGGAGCGCCGCATCCGTGTGCGCATTCCCGCCGGGGCCAAGGACGGCACGCGCATCAAGTTGAAGGGCAAGGGCGGTGCCGGCATGCGTGGCGGCCCGGCCGGCGATCTGCACGTGATCACCCGTGTGATGCCGAGCCCGCTGTTCAAGCGCAAGGGCGACGACCTCACCATCGAGGTGCCCGTCACGTTCGCCGAGGCGGCGCTCGGGGCCAAGGTGGAGGTGCCCACGCTCGATGGCCGGGTGGCCATCACCGTGCCCGCGGGCAGCCAGGATGGCCGCACGCTCAGGGTGCCGGGCAAGGGCGCGCCGAAGCTCGACGGATCGGGCAACGGATCGCTGCTCGCCAAGCTCAGGCTCACCATCCCGTCGTCGCTCACCGATGAGCAGCAGGAGGCGCTGAAGGCGTTCTCCGCGCTCGACACCAGCGATCCGCGCGCGAGGCTGTTCTCATGAGCCCGTCGCGTGACGACATGCGGCCGGTGTTCATGATCGGCATCGCGGCCGAGATGGCGGGCATGCACCCGCAGACACTTCGCATGTACGAACGCCGGGGCCTTGTGACCCCCGGCCGCAGCAAGGGGAAGACACGCCTCTACTCGCAGGCCGACCTGGCGCGACTGCGTCGCATCCAGGCGCTGTCGGAGAGCGGGCTCAACCTGGCAGGCATCGAGCGGGTGCTCGGCCTGGAGCGCGACCTGGAGCGGACCACCCGCCGGGTGCGCGAACTCGAGCGCGAACTCGAGGCCCGCATGCAGGAGGCAGCGCAGGCGGCCGACGCCGCCAGGCGCGCCATGTCGAACGAGATCGTCCACGTGCGCCGGACCGGGGCCCTCCCGGCGGTGCGCGTGCAACCAGTTATTCCCGCGGGGCTCAGGCCGGTGCCGAGGTCCCCGCAGAGTCGTGACCCGAGGAGGTCGAGTTAATGGCCGTTGACAAGCCCACAGTGCGCGCAAGCGAGGCACTCGCGGGCGCACAGACCCTGGCGGAGCGCCGGGGCAACCAGCTGGTGGAGCCGGAGCACCTGCTCCTGGCCCTGCTGGACCAGCCCGAGGGCGTGGTGCAGCCCATCGTCGAGCGCGCCGGGGCCGACCCGCGCGCGCTGCGCACGGCTGCCCAGGCCGCAGTGGAGGCACGGCCGTCGGTGAGCGGTGCCAACGTCACCGTGGAGTTCAGCCCGGGCTTTCGCACCGTGGTGCGCAAGGCCGGCGAGGAAGCCGAGAACCTGCAGGACGAGTACATCAGCACCGAGCACCTGCTGCTGGCGCTGGTGGACGATGGCGGTGGCGCGCGCCAGGTGCTGCTCGACGGCGGCATCACGCGCGAGTCGCTCATGGACGCCCTGAAGCAGGTGCGCGGCAGCGCCCGCGTGACCGACCCGAACCCTGAGGAGAAGTACCAGGCGCTCGAGAAGTACGGGCGCGACCTCACCGTGGCTGCGGCGTCGGGCAAGCTCGACCCGGTCATCGGCCGTGACGAGGAGGTGCGCCGCGTCATTCAGGTGCTGTCGCGCCGTACCAAGAACAACCCCGTGCTCATCGGTGAGCCGGGCGTGGGCAAGACCGCCATCGTCGAGGGGCTCGCGCAGCGCATCGTCGACGGCGACGTGCCCGAGGGGCTGCTCGGCAAGCGCGTGTTCGCGCTTGACGTGGGATCGCTCATCGCCGGCGCGAAGTACCGCGGTGAGTTCGAGGACCGCCTGAAGGCGGTGCTCAAGGAGATCACCGACGCCGAGGGCGAGATCATCCTGTTCATCGACGAGCTGCACACCATCGTGGGTGCGGGCAAGGGCGAGGGCGCGGTTGACGCCGCCAACCTGCTGAAGCCCATGCTCGCGCGCGGTGAGCTGCGCGCGGTGGGTGCCACCACGCTCGATGAGTACCGCCAGTACATCGAGAAGGACGCGGCGCTGGAGCGCCGCTTCCAGCCCGTGCACGTGGGCGAGCCGTCCGTGGAGGACGCCATCGCGATCCTGCGCGGCCTGAAGGAGCGCTACGAGGTGCACCACGGCGTGCGCATCAAGGACTCGGCTCTGGTGGCCGCGGCCCGCCTGAGCGACCGCTACATCACCGCGCGGTTCCTGCCCGACAAGGCCATTGACCTCATCGACGAGTCGGCGAGCCGTCTGCGCATCGAGATCGACTCGGTGCCCGAGGAGCTCGACGTGGCGCTTCGCCGCATCATCCAGCTCGAGATCGAGGAGCAGGCGCTGCAGGCCGAGACCGACCCGGCGTCGGTGGAGCGCCGTGAGCGCGTGGCCGCCGAGCTGGCCGACCTTCGCGAGGAGGCCGACGGCATGAAGGCGGTGTGGGAGGAGGAGAAGGCATCCATCACCCGCATCCGCGACATCAAGGACGACCTCGACCGTGCCCGCACCGAGGTGGAGCGCGCCGAGCGGGAGGCCGATCTGGAGGGTGCCGCGCGCCTGCGCTTCGGCACCATCCCCGAACTGGAGCGCGGCCTCGAGGAGGCCGAGCGGCAGCTCGACGAAAAGCAGGATGAGCACCGCATGCTGAAGGAGGAGGTGTCGGAGGACGACGTGGCCGAGGTGGTGGCCAACTGGACCGGCATCCCCGTCAACCGCCTGCTCGAGGGCGAGGTGCAGAAGCTGGTGCACATGGAGGACCGCCTGCACGAGCGCGTGGTCGGGCAGGAGGAGGCGGTCGAGGCCGTCGCCAATGCGCTTCGCCGTTCGCGTGCCGGCCTCTCCGACCCGGCCAAGCCCATCGGCTCGTTCATCTTCCTGGGCCCCACCGGCGTGGGGAAGACCGAGCTGGCCCGTGCGCTGGCCGAGTTCATGTTCGACGACGAGCGCGCGATGGTGCGCATCGACATGAGCGAGTACATGGAGAAGCACACGGTGGCCCGCCTCATCGGCGCGCCGCCCGGGTACGTGGGGTTCGAGGAGGGCGGTCAGCTCACCGAGGCCGTGCGCCGGCGCCCGTACGCGGTGCTGCTGCTCGACGAGATCGAGAAGGCGCACCCCGACGTGTTCAACGTGCTGCTGCAGCTGCTCGACGACGGTCGCCTCACCGATGGTCAGGGTCGCGTCGTGGACTTCCGCAACACGGTGGTGATCATGACGTCGAACATCGGCAGTCAGTTCCTCACCGATGGCATTGACGACCAGATCGCATCGGAGCGCGTGCTGGGGGCACTGCGCGACCACTTCCGGCCGGAGTTCCTCAACCGCGTGGACGAGATCGTGCAGTTCTCGCGTCTGCGTCGCGAGGACATCGACCGCGTGGTGGACATGCAGATGCTGCGTCTGGACGACCGCCTTGAGGAGCAGGACATCCGCCTGACCCTCACGCCCGAGGCCCGCGAGAAGATCGCTGACGAGGGGTACGACCCGGCCTACGGGGCCAGGCCGCTGAAGCGCGTCATCCAGAAGCGCATTCAGGATCCGCTCGCCATGGAGATGCTCACCGGGGCCGTCAAGCCCGGCGACGACGTCGAGGTCACCGTCGAGGACGGTGCCCTGAAGAT
>CANGAY010000039.1 GCA_947451735.1 Actinomycetota bacterium | reverse complement strand
TGGGCGACCCGCTGCCGCTCAGCGTCATGCTCATGGCGTACTTCATCGGTCAGGTGGGCTCACTCATTCCGCTGCCCGGTGGCATTGGCGGCGTGCAGGGGCTGGCCATCGGCGTGCTCATCGCCGGCGGCGCTCCGGCGCACATCGCCACGGCCGGCGTGCTCGTGTGGACGGGCGTGGCGCTGGGGACGCAGATCGTGTGGGGCTTCTGGCAGTACTGGGGCCTGCACAAGAGCATGAAGAAGTGGGAGGCGGAGGGCGACCAGCCGCCCGTGGCCACCTAGGCCACCCGCACTCCACAAGGCGATCACGGCCGTGCCGATGATTCGCCGCCGGGCCAACGATTCGCGCGCGCCGCGCTCATAGCGTGCGCGCCATGAGCCACGATCACGACCCCGATGACGTCGGCACTGCCGATATCCCGCCGCTCAGCCCACATGTGGTGCTGCTGGTGGGGGCCACCGGCGACCTGGCGCGGCGCAAACTGCTGCCTGGCCTGCTGCACCTCATGCGCTCGGGACTGCTGCCCGAATGCCGCATTGTGGGCGCCGCCCTCGACGACATGGGCGACCAGGAGTTCCGCGCCATCGTGCGCGAGGCGTGCGACACGTTCGCCAGGTCTCCCGTGAGCCCGCTCGAGTGGAGCGCCCTGCAGGACCGTCTCACGTACGCATCGCTCGCCGGCGGGTCGTCCCAGCTGGTGGCCCGCGTGCGCGAGGCCGAGGCGGCCCTCGGCGGCACGCCCGGGCGCCTGCACTACCTCAGCATCCCGCCGTCGGCCGCCCCCACGGTGGTGCGCATGCTGGGCGACACCGGTCTGTCCGACCGCTCGCGCGTGATCATGGAGAAGCCCTTCGGCACCGACCTGCCGTCGGCTGTCGCCCTCAACCGGCTGGTGGGCACGGTGTTCGACGACCACCAGGTGTTCCGCATCGACCACTTCCTGGGCAAGGAGGCGGCGCAGAACATCCTGGCCTTCCGGTTCGCCAACGGGCTGTTCGAGCCCATCTGGAACCGGCAGCACATCGACCACATCCAGATCGACGTGGCCGAGAGCCTCACCATCGAGGGACGGGGTGCGTTCTACGAGGGCACCGGTGCCTACCGCGACATGGTGGTGACCCACCTGCTGCACGTGCTGGCGTTCACGGCCATGGAGCCGCCCACCGCGCTCACCCCCGAGGCCATCGGGGAGGAGAAGGACAAGGTGTTCCGCTCCATGCTGCCCCTTGACGTGTCGCAGGTGGTGCGCGGTCAGTACGAGGGGTACCGCGACGACCCCACCACGGCTGACGACAGCACCACCGAGACCTTCGTGGCCCTGCGCTGCGAGATCGACAACTGGCGATGGGCCGGCGTGCCGTTCTACCTGCGCACCGGCAAGGCAATGGCCGAGGGCGGGCGCATCATCAGCATCGCGTTCAAGGAGCCGCCCCGGTCGATGTTCCCCGTGGGCGCGGGCCTCGACTCCGCCGGCCCCGACCACCTCACGTTCGACCTGGCCGAGGCCTCACGCCTGTCGCTGTCGTTCTACGGCAAGCGCCCCGGGCCCGGCATGCGCCTGACCAAGCAGAGCATGCAGTTCTCCATTCAGGAGGACGCCTCGCACGGCGAGATCCTCGAGGCGTACGAGCGCCTGATCTACGACGCCATGAGCGGCGACCGCACGCTGTTCACATCGGCCAACGCGGTGGAACGCCTGTGGGAGGTATCGGCCCCGCTGCTGGACGACCCGCCCGACGTGCTGCCCTACGACGTGGGCTCGTGGGGCCCCGATGCCATGAATGCTCTGGTGGCACCGCACCGCTGGCGCCAGCCGTTCCAGCGACGGTGGCGCGGCCCGCACTAGACTGGGGTCAGTGCGCGGCCACGCCTCCGGCCGGTGCCTTGATGCCCTTGGGCGCCAGCATGGCGATGATCGCCCCGAGGAACAGCACGCCCGCGCCTACCAGCACCGCGGGGTTGAGGCCATCCACAAAGGCCTGGCCGCTGGCGTATGAGCCGGCGCCGGTGAAGATGGCGGTCATCACGGCGATGCCGAGCGCACCACCCACCTCGCGAACGGTGTTGTTGGCACCCGACGCCTTGCCGATGTCGCCCTCGGCCACCGAGCCGATGAGCATGTTCGACACCGGCGCGAACACAAGGGCCATGCCGAAGCCGGCGAGCAGGAACCCGCCCACCAGCCCGCCGTACGAGATGTCGGGGGTGATGGTGAGGCCCATCCAGAGGAACCCGACGGTCATGATGAGCAGGCCGCTCACCATCAGCGGCCGGGCACCGATGCGGTCGCTGAACGCGCCGGCCAGCGGTGCGATGAACATGGGCATGATGGTCCAGGGCAGCACCTTGAGGCCGGCCTCGAACGCGCCGTCGCCCTGCACGGTCTGCAGGAACTGCGCGAGGAAGAACACCGCGCCGAACATGCCGAAGTACAGGCACACCGACACCGAGTTGGCGATGGTGAACCCGCGGATGCGGAACAGGCGCAGCGGCAGCATGGGGTGGCGCGCCTTGGTCTCCCACCACAGGAAGAGGCCCAGGAACACCACGCCGCCGATGACGGTGGCGAGGATCTGCGGCGACCCCCAGCCGGCGTCGTTGCCGCGCACGATTCCGTACACCAGCCCGAACAGGCCGATGGCCACCAGCACCAGGCCGCCCAGGTCGAGGTGGCGGTCGGGGCCGTACGACTCGCGCAGCTTGGTGAGCGCGATGGGGGCGAGGATGAGGCCGATGGGCACGTTCACCCAGAAGATCCAGTGCCACGACAGCGCATCCACGAGGCCGCCACCCACGAGGGGGCCGGCCGCCACGGCCAGGCCGCTGATGCCCGACCAGATGCCGATGGCCAGCCCGCGCTTGCCGGGCGGGAACGCCTCGGCAAGCAGCGTGAGTGACAGGGGCATGACCGGCGCGGCGCCCAGGCCCTGCAGCGCACGGAAGAAGATGAGCCAGTTGATGTCGGGTGCCAGGGCGCAGCCGGCGGATGCCAGCGCGAAGATGGCGATGCCGATGGCGAACACGCGACGGCGCCCGAAGCGGTCACCCAGCGCCGCGCCGGTGAGCAGCAGGCTGGCGAACGCCAGGGTGTAGGCGTTGACCACCCACCCCAGCGTGGTGACGGACGTGTTGAGGTCAACGCGGATGCTCGGCAGCGCGGTGGTGACCACCAGGTTGTCGAGCACCACCATGAACAGGGCGAGCCCGGTGATGACGAGGGCCCAGATGTGGGCGTTCTTCGACCCCGGCTTGGGCGGGTCCATGGCATGCGGGTGCGTCGTCATGGGTCTCAATGTAGGTGCCCGCACGGGTGTCACATAGGCATACCCGTGTGTGGGCCAGTCGTGTATGCTTGCAACTGCAACTATCTCACCGGCACCCGCCGGTGGAGTCTCTTCCCAGGAGGAACCCCATGGCCGACGGTGCCAACATCGAGATCAAGGACGGCGGCCCCGCCGTCATCAGCGGTGAGTTCACCCTCACCGGTGCCGACGGCAACGTGGTGGAGGGGCTCAACCCCATCATCGCCATCTGCCGCTGCGGCAAGAGCCAGAACCAGCCGTTCTGTGACGGGTCGCACTCCAAGTAACCCGCTGCACCGTGCTGCATGTTCGAAGGGCCCGGGACACCGGGCCCTTCGCGCTTCTATGCTGAGTGCGTGAGCGAGGAGAGGGCGGTGAGGCCCTCGGCGGCCACCAGGGCCGTGCCGAACTCGTCGGGGTCCTGCACCTGGATCTCCTCGTGGATCACGGCCCGGGCCAGGGCGAGCGCGGCATCGATCGCCCGCAGGTGATCGGCCGTGAGCTCCACCACGACCGTCTCGTCGTGATCGCGCGTGGCGTGTGTCGTGATTTCCATGTCTCCGATTGTGAACCGCCCCCGCAATCGTTCAAGGGGGATCCGTTTGCGTGTGACAGGGCGTTGCCATGTCCGAATCGGCACGAATGCCGTAGGGTCAGCGCATGAGTATTCGACGCGAATTCGGCAGCACGGGGCTTCAGGTGTCGCCCCTGTGCCTTGGTGGCAATGTCTTCGGCTGGACGTGTGACGAGGAGGCCTCGTTCGCCGTCCTCGACGCCTACGTGGAGGCCGGCGGCAACTTCATCGACACCGCCACGGTGTACTCCACGTGGGTGCCCGGCAACGTGGGCGGCGAGTCGGAGGCCATCATCGGCCGCTGGCTCGCATCGCGCGGGCGGCCCGACGATCTGGTGCTGGCCACAAAGGTGGGGTACCCCGGCGACCCGCACATGCGCCCGGGGCTCGACCGCGAGAACGTGCGCGCGGGCATCGAGGGGTCGCTCGAGCGACTGGGTGTGGACAGCGTCGAGATCTATTACGCCCACAAGGACGACCTGTCGATTCCGCTGGCCGAGGCGCTGACCAATCTGAACGAGCTGAAGGAGGAGGGCCTGGTGCAGTTCCTGGCCGCCTCCAACTACACGCCCGGCCGTCTGGCCGAGGCCCTGCAGGTGAGTGAGGACCTCGACCTAGCGCGGTTCCAGGCGTTCCAGCCCCACTTCAACCTGCTGGAGCGCGCCGAGTACCAGGGCGATGGCGAGGACATCTGCGTGCGCGAGCACATCGCGGTGGCGCCGTACTTCACGTTGGCCCGCGGGTTCCTCACCGGCAAGTACCGCCCGGACGCCGAACTGCCCGCAACGCCGCGCGCCGGCGGAATCTCGCAGGAGTACCTGAACGACCGCGGCTGGGCCATGCTGGCCGTGCTCGACGAGGTGGCCGCGGCGCACGACGCCACGCCGGCGCAGGTGTCGCTGGCCTGGCTCATGCGCTACCCGGGCGTGGTGAGCCCCATCGCCAGCGCCACGTCGCCCGATCAGGTGCGCGACATCATGGGTGCGGTTGACGTGCCGCTGACCGACGACGAGTTCGCGCGTCTCGACGCGGTGGGCCGTTGAGCACGGATTCCCTTTCCGTGCAGGTGTGGAGTGACTACATCTGCCCGTTCTGCCACATCTCGCGCGACCGTATTGAGTACCTGGAGCGCGAGTACAACGCGCAGGTGCAGTGGCTGCCCTTCGACCTGCACCCCGAGTACCCCGAGGACGGCATCCTGCGCGCGGCGCTGGTTGCCACCTACGGGCAGGAGGCCATTGACGGCGTGGCGGCGCTGGCCGAGGAATCGGGCATGCCGCACAATCCCAACCCCGACGTGGTGCCCAACAGCCGCAAGGCGCTCGAACTGGCGGAGTGGGCGCGCGGGTTCGGCCCCGACGCGCACCGCAAGCTGCACGACGCCATCATGGATGCCTACTGGCGCGACGGCCGCGACATCGGCGACTGGGCGGTGCTGGAGGACGTGGCGGGCTCGGTGGGACTCGACGGCACTGTGGGCCGGCAGTCGGTGCAGCACGGCGCGTTTCGCCCGGTGGTGGACGACTCCACGCAGTGGGCCCACAAGGCGGGAATCACGGGAGTGCCCGCAATCGTGCTGGATGGCCGCATGCTGATCAGCGGCGTGGTGCCGCGCGAGCACCTCGACGAGGCGGTGCGCGCACTTCGCGAAAGCCCGCCTGAGCAGGGCTGATTCACCTCAGTAGTTCCCCGTGAGGGGCATGCGGGGTATCCGTACCGGGACCATTGCCCAAATGGGGGTCATGATGCCGTTGACTGCGTCAGTGGAGTCATGTACCAATCCCCATCCTCCCGCGTGGACCGACTCCCGGTACTGCCACGTGGGGACCCTGATCCGGAGACGTTGATGGCCGAGAACGACACGCCGCGGATGGTCATTGGTGTGCCCAAGGAGGAGCGCGCGGGCGAGACCCGGGTTGCGCTCTCACCCACGGCACTGCCACAGCTCACCAAGGCAGGATTCGACATCGTGATCGAGTCGGGTGCCGGCGACCTCGCCGGGTACCCGGACGCCACGTTCACCGATCGCGGGGCGCGCATCGGTTCGCGCGACGACGTGTTCGCCGCCGACGTGGTGGTGCAGGTGAACGTGCTGGGCGGCGACGCCGGCAGCGCCGACCTGGGCAGGCTGCGTCAGGGGCAGATCGTGGTGGGCGCCGTTGCGCCGTTCGCGCGCCCGGAGCTGGTGAAGGCCATCGCCGGCACGGGCGCCACGCTGTTCGCCCTCGAGCTGGTGCCGCGCAGCACGCGCGCACAGTCGATGGACATCCTCTCGTCGCAGGCCGCGGTTGCCGGGTACAAGGCTGTGCTCCTGGCCGCCAACGCCATGCCCAAGATGTTCCCGCTGCTCACCACCGCAGCCGGCACCATCGCCCCGGCCAAGGTGTTCATCGTCGGCGCGGGAGTCGCCGGCCTTGGCGCCATCGCCACCTCGCGCCGCCTGGGTGCACTGGTGGAGGCCTACGACGTGCGCCCCGCGGCGCGCGAAGAGGTTGAGTCGCTGGGTGCCCGCTTCGTGGAACTGCCGCTTGAGACCGGTCAGGAGGAGGGCTCGGGCGGGTACGCCAAGCAGCTCTCCGAGGACACCATCAAGAAGCAGCAGGAGCTGATGGCCAAGACCGTGGCCGCCAGCGACGTGATCATCACCACCGCGCAGGTGCAGGGCACCAAGGCGCCGCAGATCATCACCACCGAGATGATCAAGGGCATGGCCCCCGGGTCGGTCATCGTCGACCTGGCCGCCGAGCAGGGCGGTAACTGCGAGCCCACCGTGGCCGGTGAGACCGTCGACGTCGATGGCGTGAGCGTCATCGGCGTGGTCAACCTGCCGGGCGAGATCCCCGTGCACGCCAGCCAGCTGTTCGGCAAGAACGTGGCCAACTTCATGGGCCTCATGGTGGTTGACGGCAAGATCGACATCGACGTTGACGACGACGTCATCAGGGACAGCGTCGTCG
>CANGAY010000038.1 GCA_947451735.1 Actinomycetota bacterium | reverse complement strand
TTCGGTCTGACCGTTGCCGCTTCCCACAAGGACGGCGCCGGCAAGACGTGGAAGGCGGGGTACTACCCCTACATGTACCTCACGCAGGACGCTGCCGTGTTCGCCGGCCGTGAGCCCTTCGGTTTCCCGAAGAAGATCGCCTACATTGTCACGCAGGAGCACGGTGGCAAGGAGGACGACGGCTACGGTGGTTTCGGTAACGACTACTTCAACTTCACGATGGAGCGTCGCGGTTACCTGATTCACACCGCTACGGGCCGTTACGACGACGCAGAGCTGTCGGCCAAGCCGGCCTTCTACGGTGACCCGGACTACGGCCGCATGAACCTCCGTCTCATCACGGACGCTTCGCTCAAGACGACGAAGTGGGACCTGACGTACCTCCCCAGCGAGGTCACCGCAGGCACCGCCGCCGCCATGGGCCGTCCCGAGACTGAGGGTCAGCACCGCTTCCAGCTGAAGCCGGAGTCGATCCGCACCGCCTCGGCGAGCGCGATCCGTTCCTGGGCCCTGCAGGCAACCCCGTGGGACAACATGGGTGCCATGCTTCCGGTCAAGGAGCTCATCGGCCTCATGTCCTTCAACTTCGACCTCATCATCCCGGGCGCAGACACGATCTGGACCCAGACGATTGAGCGTACGGACGAGGACATCGCGGACCTCCTGTTCGCAACGCCGTACCAGTACACCATGCGTCACCGCTTCCCGAAGCCCCCGGGCGTCTGATCCAACTCAGATACGGAAGTTGCTTCGCGAGGGGCGGGTCTTCGGACCCGCCCCTCGTCGTTTTGGATCCCACTTCGGCGGGGGGACCGGGCCGGTAGGGTGCGGATGTGCCCATCTCCCTCGAAGGCCGCCGCCGCTGGCTCATCATGCCGGTGCTCGCGCTCGGCATCTCGCTCATCATCGTCGACTCCACGATCGTCAACGTGGCGCTGCCGCAGATCATCGACGGCCTGCATCTCGACCTGTCGCAGGCCGAATGGACGAACTCCCTCTACTCGCTGGTGTTCGCCGCGCTGCTCATCGCGGTGGGCTCCACGGCCGACCGCTACGGCCGGCGCAAGCTGTTCGTCATCGGTGCAATCGTGTTCGCGCTGGCGTCGGTGATGGCCGCCCTGGCCACCACCCCCGCCACCCTGCTGGGTGCACGCGCGCTTCAGGGCGTGGGTGGCGCCATGATCCTGCCCACGTCGCTGTCGCTGGTGAACGCCAACTTCAGGGGCCGCGACCGGGCCACGGCGTTCGGCATCTGGGGCGCCACCATCGCCGGCATGGCCGCGGTAGGACCGGTGCTCGGCGGGTGGCTCACCACAAACTTCTCGTGGCGGCTCATCTTCTGGATCAACCCGCCGCTCGCGCTCATCGTCATCATCGGCGCGCTGCTCATCGTGCCCGAGTCAAAGGAGCCCGACGCCCCCGGCCTGCGCGACTGGGTGGGCGTGCTGCTCATCTCGAGCGGCCTGGCGCTGCTGGTGTTCGGGCTCATCGAGGGCGAGCGCTATGGCTGGTGGAGCGCGACGGAGCCGTTCGGGTTCTTCGGGGGCGAGTGGCCGCTGCCCGGCTCCCCCGTTCCCTATGCCCTCGGGGCGTCCGTGGTGCTGCTGGCGGGGTTCGTGGGCTGGACGCTCTGGCGCGACCGGCGCGCGAAGCCCACGCTCATCAACCTGCGCCTGTTCAAGTTGCCCACGTTCCGCTGGGGCGGCGTGACCATCCTCATCGTGTCGCTCGGCGAGTTCGGGGTGATCTTCGTCATCCCGCTCTTCCTGCAGAACGTGCTGGGCATGAGCGCGTTGGGGGCCGGACTGGTGATCCTGGCGCTGGCCGTGGGCGCGCTCATCTCGGGCGGGGCGGCGGCGCCCGTGTCGCGGAAGCTGGGCGGACATCGCATCGTGCAGCTGGGCATGGTGCTCGAGATCATCGGCATCGTGTTCTTCGCGCTGGTGGTGTCGCCCGATGTGTCGCCGTGGGCGTTCGTGGCGCCGCTCGGCATCTACGGGCTCGGCGTGGGATTCGCCACCGCGCAGCTCACCAACGTGGCGCTTGGCGAGGTACCCATCACCGAGTCGGGCCAGGCGAGTGCCGTGCAGAGCACCCTGCGACAGGTGGGGTCCGCGCTCGGAACGGCAGTGCTGGGCGTTGCGCTGGCGGTGGCCACCACGGCGCATGTCACCTCGTCGCTCACGGGCGAGGGGGTGCCGTCGGCGCAGGCCGATCAGATCGCCCAGGCCGTCAAGTCGTCGGCCGGCACCGCGATTCCGCAACTGTCACAGGCACCCGCCACGGCCCATCTGGCACCGGCGCTCGATCAGTCGTTCGCCGATGCCGTCACCACGGTGGGCTACGTGGCGGCCATCTTCGTGTTCCTGGGCCTGCTCGCGTCGTTCAGGATCCCCGGCAACCGGGAGCGCCGCGGGCACTGACCCCCGTGCGGGGCTAGTGCAGGTACACCGTGGTGCCGTAGCCCGCGAAGTTGTAGACGCCGGCGGCGAACGGCGATGCGATGCGCACGCACCCGTGCGATGCCGGATAGCCCGGCACGTCGGGGTACTCGTGCAGCGCGAACCCGTTGTAGAAGTACGACGCGTACGGCAGCCAGATGTTGAACAGGGCGTCCCAGCTCGGGTTCTCCTTGCGGATGACCGAGAACGTGGCCCGCGGCGTGTTGCCGGTGGCGCCCGTTGACACGTGCACCACGCTCAGCACCTTGCTGCCGTCCTCGAGCAGCAGCACCTGCTTGTCGATATCCACCTCAACGCGCTTGCCCTTGCCGGGCTTGTAGGCGGTGGGTCGGGTGGCAGTTGCCAGTCGCTTCTGCGTTGCCGGACCGGCCACCCCGTCGCGCGGCAGGCCCTCCCAGCCCTGAAACGCCATGAGGGCCTGCTCGGTGGCGTAGTCACCGCTGGTGGTGCCCTTGGGCAGGTAGCCCAGATCCATCAGGCGCTTCTGCACGCCCAGGGTCGTGTCGAGATGCAGCGCAGACACCATGAGCGCCTTGATGCGCTTGGTGATGCGGGCCGGTGCGGCCAGTTCCGGGGCGCCCGCACCAACACCGCCGACGGTAACGAGCGTGGCCTTCGACTTCCAACCGTGCGTGGCGAGGCGCGTGACCAGATCCTTCGAGAGCTGCGGCGGCACCGACGTGTCGTTTGATGCCCGCACCACCGTGATGGCCTGCATGGTCTTCTGCTGCACGATCTTGCTGGGGCCGCTGAGCGTGAGCGGGAACGCCACCTGACCCTCGGCGTCGGTGCCCACCACGCGCGTGGGGTCGAAGGCCGAGATGGCCAGCGCGCCATCCACGCGCGCGGGCATCGAGCGGGTGACGGTCACCGCGAACGCTCCGCCGCTCGACTCACCCAGGGTCACGAGACGACTGGTGTCGAGATCGCTGCGCTTGTCGAGGATGTCGAGCAGGCCGGACGTGCCCGCGAGGTCGAGCACCTGACGGTCACCCGGCTCCATGGGGGCCCAGCACTGGGCACCCCCGAGGCGCGAGCACGGCAGGGCGTCGAGCGCGACGATGGCAGCCTTGGCGCCCGTGACGGCCGGGCCGAAGCGGGTGACGGCGTCGGCGGCGGTCATGCCCTCGCGTGGGAACACCACCACGACGGGCACGGGCTTCTTCGACTGCGGCACCTGGATGACCGCCGTGCGGTCGGTGCCGGCCGCGGTGAACGAGATGGTGTCGGCCTGCGCAAATGCACTGGCAGGCAGCAACCCGCCTGCAATCAGCGCACCCCCCACCAATGCCACCGCAACGCCCTTCCGCATCCCCGCCTCCGACTACTTTGATTGTCCGCACAATATTCTCGCCCCGGACAGTGCTCCCTCCCCTGCAAAGGCGTGCTGGAACACCCGCGCACGATCGGTATGGTGCGCGCCATGACGACCCAGAACGAAGTCCGCATCCCGCTCGACCTGCTGCCCGCCGACGGCCGCTTCGGCAGCGGCCCCTCCAAGGTACGTGTGGAGGCCCTGCGCGCCCTCGCCGAAACCGGCAGTTCCTACATGGGCACCTCGCACCGTCAGGCCACCGTGAAGGACGTGGTGGCACGCGTGCGCACCGGTCTGTCCGACCTGCTGCGCCTGCCCGACGGCTACGAGGTGCTGCTGGGCAACGGCGGCGCCACGGCGTTCTGGGATGTCGCGGGCTTCCGCCTGGTGCGCGACCACAGCCGCCACGCGGTGTTCGGCGAGTTCTCGTCGAAGTTCGCGCAGGCAATGCAGGAGGCACCGCACATCGCGCAGGTTGACGTGGTGGAGTCGGACCCGGGCACGCACCCCGAGATGACCGCCGCAGCCGGCGTGGACGCCTACTGCCTCACGCACAACGAGACCTCCACCGGCGTGGCCATGCCGGTGGCCCGCCCCGCGGGTGCCGACGCCGACGCCCTGGTGCTGGTGGACGCCACCTCGGCCGCTGGCGGCATGGAGGTGGATGCCGCGGAGTTCGACGTGTACTACCTGTCGCCGCAGAAGGCGCTGGCCAGCGAGGGCGGCCTGTGGCTGGCCGCGTGCTCGCCCGCCGCGCTCGCGCGCATTGACGAGTTGGCCGACCGCTGGTGCCCGGCGTCGCTCGACCTGGGCATCGCCCGCGACAACTCGCTGAAGGACCAGACGTACAACACACCCGCGCTGGCCACCATCTTCCTGCTGGCCGAGCAGCTCGACTGGCTCAACACCCAGGGCGGCCTCGCGTGGGCGCAGGCCCGCACCGCCGAATCGTCAGGGGTGCTGTACGACTGGGCCGAGGCCCGCGAGTGGGCATCGCCCTTCGTCACCGACCCTGCGAAGCGCAGCACGGTGGTGACCACCATCGACCTGGCCGATGGCATCGACGCCACGCTGGTGTCGAAGATCCTGCGCGCCAATGGCGTGGTCGACACCGACGCCTACCGCAAGCTGGGCCGCAACCAGGTGCGCATCGCCACCTTCCCGGCCATCACGCCCGACGACTGCCGCGCGCTCACCGCGTGCATCGACTACGTGGTGGAGGCCCTCGCCGGCTGACCCGCCGGCGAGGGCACCCCACGTGGTGCACTCGCCCTAGCTGGCGGTGACGGTGAAGTTCTTGAGCACCGTGCGGTAGCTCTCGGACGCCGCGGTGATCTGCAGCGACACCTTCACGGGGCCCTGCACCGTGTTCTGCAGCGGGAAGCTGACGGTGCCGGTGGGCACCTTGCCAGTGTTCACCTTGAGAGTGATGGCCTGACAGCCGGTGACGCCGGCGCACACCGTGACCAGCGCGGGCTTCACGAAGCCCTGCGTGCCGGTGGTGTTCACCTTCACGGTCACCTTCACCACGCTGCCACCGGTGCTGAGCGCGGCGGTGGGCGTGAGGATCTTGAGCGGCGAGATCTTCGACGGCGGGTAGTTGAGGCTGCCGGTGTCGCCGGCAAGAGCGGCGGCGGGAGCGGCGACCAGCGCGATGGCGCCAGCGCACAGAAGTGCCTTGCGGATCATGGTGTTCCTCCACGGAGAATCGGGATGCCTGTGTCGGAAAACTCGCACACCGCCCCGGGGGAACGGTGCCGGACCTATGGCGCCTGCGTTGATAACTGGGTGACCATCAGGACGATCACCAGCAACGTCACGATGGTGACCCAGCGCATGCGCCTGGGGCCACCCTTGCCCAGCCACTCCGCCATGGGCCACGCAAGGGGCCATGCCAGCAGCCCGAGACGGGCCAGTGATGTGACCGACCCACTGGCGAGGGGCACCACGAGCATCAGGAACGAATAGAGCACCCACGGCGACCGGAGCCCGCCCTCCTTGCGCCACAGGGCGGTGAGCAGGATGACGTAGATGATCCCGAACACCAGGTCGCGCAGCACCGCCGACCAGTCGCCGGCAGTGAGCCCCGACAACTGCGAGATGGTCTGTTTGCCCAGCAGGTCGCGGCTGCCCAGCAGGTCGCCCCCGAAGGTGCCCCCCACGGCCTTGCCCAGCTTGTCGGGCAACAGCGACAGCAGGCCCACGCCCAGTTGCCCCCTGCCCCAGGCGGCCTGGGCCTTCAGCGGCAGGTCCCATCCCCCTTGCCGCACCTGCATCACCGTGAGATACGACAGCCCGATGACCACCGTGGGAATCGCCGAGGTGACGAGCCTGCGCCAGCGGCCGTCGGCGCCGGCCGCCCACGCCAGCATGAGCACCGGCAGCACGATGAGCACGCCGGTGGGCCGGATGAGCACACCGAAGGCGGCCACCAGACCAGCCCATGCGAATCGCTGTCGCCAGGCCAGCCAGGCCGCGCCGATGGACAGGCCGAGCGCGATGCCCTCGGTGTAGGCCATGCTCGCCGCGATGGCCGGCGGGGCCAGCGCCAGCACCCACGTTGCGCGGCGGGCCATGACCGGGCCGAAGCGTGCGCGGGTGATGGCATGCAGCGACAAGAGGGCGACGAGGAACATTCCGTTGCCCACCACCAATGCCACCCAGAACGGGTTGAGCCCCAACGAGATCGCGGCCCACATCACCATGGGCAGCATCGGGAAGAAGGCCACGTTGGTGAACACCTGGCCCACCTGGCCCACGTCGAACGCGTACCCCCGATGCGCGATGTCGAGGTACCAGGTGGTGTCCCAGCTGCCGAGCACCGAGAACGACTCGGGCACCGAGGGGTCGAGCGCCACCTCGGGCCGCCCGAACACCACCGACACGATGACGGCGAGCACGGTGATGAATACGCGGCTGGCCAGCCATGCCACCAGGGGGACGCCGAGCCATCCCCACCATGGGAGTGCGCGCAGTCGCGTGGTCATGCCGCCGAAGGCCCCCGTGGGGGCCGGTGGCGGTGGCGCCGGATGGCCGTCCATCAGCGCCTCAGGTTAGGCGGTCGGCGTCCCTGCGGTCGTCGCGCC
>CANGAY010000037.1 GCA_947451735.1 Actinomycetota bacterium | reverse complement strand
CGTGGTGGTGGCACCCGACCCCATCGCCCACCTCGTGGCACAGGCCCACCCCGACGCCATGACCACGCCATCGCGTGACGTGCTGCGCGCCCGCGCCATCGGCGCCCGCGTGGGCGAACTGGCCGTGGTGGCCTCGCGTCTTCGCGCCGAGTGCCCATGGGACCGCGTGCAGACCGCCGCCACCATCGTGCCCCACACGGTGGAGGAGGCCTTCGAGGTGGCCGAGGCGGTGGCCGACGGCGACCCGGCGCATCAGGCGGATGAGATCGGCGACCTGCTGTTCCAGTCGGTGTTCCTGTCGGCGCTGCTCGAGGAGGACGGCCACGCCGACCTGGCCACCGTGGCGCGCGGGCAGGCCGACAAGCTCATCAGCCGCCACCCGCACGTGTACGGCGATCAGGCCGCGGCCGACGCCGGTGCGGTGGTGGACATCTGGGAGCAGCGCAAGCGCGCGGAGCGCCCCGACGAGGGCATCTTCCACGAACTGCCGCCCGGGCTCCCCGCGCTGGCGTACGCCGCCAAGGCGCAGAAGCGCGCGGCCAGTGCCGGGTTCGCGTTCCCCGATGTGTCGGCGGCGCTCGACAAGCTCGACGAAGAGGTGGGGGAGGTGCGCGCCGACCCGTCGCAGCACGAGGTGGGCGACGTCATCTTCGCCGCGGTGGCCGTGGCCCGCGCCGCGGGCGTGGACCCCGAGATCGCCGTGCGCGCGGCGGCCGCGCGGTTCCGCGAGCGGGTGGAGGGCGCCGCCGCGATGGCGGCCGAGGCGGGGGAGGACTTCGAGTCACTCGGCCCTGATGCCCAGCTGCAGTGGTACCAGCGCTTCCGCGGTCGGTAGGCTCGCCGGGCAAGCAACGGTTCAACCCGGAAAGGCCCCATGTCCGAGATCACCCGCGTCCACGCCCGCCAGATCCTTGATTCCCGCGGTCAGCCGACCGTCGAGGTGGAGGTGGAGCTCGCAAGCGGCGCCATCGGCATCGCAGCGGTGCCGTCGGGGGCCAGCACCGGAATGCACGAGGCCGTCGAGCTGCGTGACGGCGAGGCATCGGCCTATGCCGGCAAGAGCGTGCTGAAGGCCGTGGCAAACGTGGAGGACGAGCTGTTCGCCGCGCTGGTGGGCCTCGACGCCGAGGACCAGGCCACCGTTGACCGCACCATGACGCAGCTGGACGGCACGCCCAACAAGGGCCGTCTGGGCGCCAACGCCATCCTGGGCTGCTCGCTGGCCGTGGCGCAGGCCGCCGCCGCCGACGCCGGCCTGCCGCTCTACCGCTACATCGGCGGCGCCCAGTCGCACCGCATGCCCGTGCCGCTCATGAACATCCTCAACGGCGGCGCGCACGCCGACAACTCCGTTGACTTCCAGGAGTTCATGATCTGCCCGGTGGGTGCCCGCACGTTCGCCGAGGCACTCCGCATGGGATCCGAGGTGTACGGCGCGCTGAAGGGCGTGCTGCGCGAGCGGGGTCTCGCAACGGGTGTGGGTGACGAGGGTGGCTTCGCCCCCGATCTCCCCAGCAACCGCGCCGCGCTCGACGTGGTGATGGAGGCCATCGAGGCCGCGGGCTACCGCCCGGGCGAGGACGTGGCCATCGCGCTCGACCCCGCCACCACCGAGCTGTGGAAGGACAACGCGTACCACCTCGACGGCGAGGGCCGCGTGCTCACGTCGGCCGAGATGGCCGAGTACTGGGGCGAGCTGTGCGACGCCTTCCCGATCGTGTCGATCGAGGACGGCATGGCCGAGGACGACTGGGACGGCTGGAAGCTGCTCACCGACCGCGTGGGCGCCACCGTGCAGCTGGTGGGTGACGACCTCTTCGTCACCAACACCGCCCGCCTGCAGATGGGCATCGACCGCGGGGTGGGTAACGCCATCCTCATCAAGGTCAACCAGATCGGCACGCTGTCGGAGACCCTGGCGGCCATCGAACTGGCGTCGCGCAACGGCTACCGCAGCATCATCTCGCACCGATCCGGCGAGACCGAGGACACCTTCATCGCCGACCTGGCCGTGGCCACCGGTGCCGGCCAGATCAAGACGGGCGCCCCGGCGCGTGGCGAGCGCACGGCCAAATACAACCAGCTGCTGCGCATCGAGGAGCGCCTCGGGCCGGCGGCGTCGTACCCCGGCCCCTCCGCGTTCTCGCACCACTGATGACCGGTCGCCACGGCCCCGGCGGGGCAGGAACCGCCGGGGCCGTGGCGAACCCCGTCGCCGACGGGGTTCACGAGGAGCCCCACCGCACGCGGGGATGGGTCGCTGCTCAAGAAGTTCCTCATCATCGGGCTGTTCGTCGGCATCGCACTGGCGTACATCGGACCCGTGCGCGACTACCTCGCGCAGAAGGAGCAGTTGCACGCACAGCAGGTGGCGCTCATCAAGGCGCGCCAGGTGCGCGACGGGCTCTCGGTGAAGATCCGCGCACTCAAGGACCCGCAGGTGCTCGAGGCGCGCGCCCGCGAGCTCGGCATGGTGCGCCCGGGCGAGACGCCCTACGCCGTGCGGGGCATCAAGCACCCCTCGCCGCCGCCGCGCGCGAACGGCGACGGTGAGAGTGGCGTCTGGGGATTCATCTCCGGGCTCCTCGGCTGACGCCGAGGCCGTCCGCCGCCTCATCGGCCGTGAGCCCCACGCGGGCTTCCGCGTGGCCGTGCGCTGCCCGCACGGCGGCCCGGCGGTGATCCAGAACGCGCCCACCAACGCCGATGGGCATCCGTTTCCCACCCGCGACTGGCTGGCGTGCCGGGCGCTCGTGACCGCGGTGAGCCGTCTGGAGGCGGAGGGGGGTGTGCGGATGCTGGAATCCGACCCCGAGATGGCCGACGCCCTTGCCCACGCACACGCACGACACGCCGAGGTGCACGCCGGCCACCGCGTGGCCGGGTCGGGCAACCCCGACCACGTGAAGTGCCTGCACGCGCACCTGGCCTTTGCCCTTGCCGAAGGCGGCACGCCCGTGGGCGACTGGATTCTCGAACGCAGTGGCGCCCAGTGGCCCGCCACGTGCTGCGCGGAGCCCGCCGCATGAGGGGCGTGCAGCCCGAGGTGATGACGGCGATGCTCGACTGGGATGCCGGTGACCGCCGCATTGACGAGCCGTCGCCCGCCCGTGAGCAGCGGCTGCGCGTGATGGCCGCGGTGGAGGACGAACTGCGACGGCGCCTTGGCAGCCGGTACACGCTGTCCGACCTGCAGAAGGTGTACGACGGGTCGTCGCGGTGGTTCCTGACGCTGGCCGAGCGCACCGCTCCGGGCACGCCCGACGCGTGGGATCCGGCCGTGGCCCTCGACGCCGCATTTGCACGTTGGGCGCGAAACGCGCAGGATGCCGTGGCCCGATGAGCACCGACCAGCCCCAGCCCAACACCGCCCGCGCCCGCGGCGACCGCCCCGGTCCGCATCGGCCGCCCGGCACCGTGCGCCGCTCGGTGGCCATCATCATCGCCGTGGCCACGCTCATCATCGGCGGTGTGCTCGGCTACCTGGCCGGTGGCGGCCCCGACGCCCCCACCCAGCTTCAGGTGGTCACCAACCTCCCCGCGGTCACCGTGACCGTGCCGGCGTCAACGCCGTAGTGGCGCCCGTGCGACCGCTGGCCGCCCGCGTCTTCATCGTGGCGGCGATCGTGGAGGCCTGCACCTGGGCCCTGCTGCTCATCGGCATGTACGTGAAGTACGTGCCTGAGAGCACCGCCCTGCTGGTGACCATCTTCGGCGCCCTGCACGGCGCGGCGTTCATCGTGTACCTCATCGCCACGGTGTTCGCGGCGCGGAAACTGCGCTGGTCGTTCACCGTCACGGTCTGGGCGCTGGTGGCCAGCATCCCGCCGTTCACCACGCTGGTGTTCGAGATCATCGCCCGTCGCCGGGGTCTGCTGGGCCCCGTCGATGCGGAGCCCGCCACGCCCTAGGTGGTCAGGCGTCGGCCGGTGCCGGGGCCGTCCACTCCGCTGCCAGCACGCGGTCGCGGGTCTCCCCGCGGTCGATGAGCGCGTGGATGTCGGGAAGCGCCTCGCGCCGCAGGTACACGTGGCGCTGGCCCACGTTGGGCTTCTCGCCCAGCAGCCCCGCGCGCACCATGGCCTCGCCGATCTCGAGGGCGTCGCGCCGGTTCTCGGGTGCCGCGCCGCGGTACAGGTGGTCGAACTCGGTGTGGTACTGGCTGCCCACCTTGCCCATTCGCAGCAGGCGCCGGAGCACCGTGCGGGCGTGGCGCCTGCGCGGGCAGGGGTCGTCCTCCACCGCCAGGCTGCGCGCGCCCGGTGGGGGAGGGGTGCCGTCGAGTCCCCAGCGGCGCAGTTCGGTGACGATCTCGGCCGGGTACGACGGCGCGTCCATGGGCTGACCGTGCGCGCCCAGGGTGAGCGCCACGCGAATGGGGTGCGACCACGTGGCCGTGGCCAGGGCCGTGAGCGGATCGTCAGCGTCCATGCGCGCGGGCGGGCCCACCAGAGGGATGTCGTCGCCGTCGGGGGCCACCGCCGCGGGCAGCGGGGCAACTGCCACCGTGCCGGCGTCCGGCAGCGCATCAGCCAGCGCCAGCGGCACCAGTTCCTCGTCGAGCCCCGGCAGCGTCAGCAGCACCAACCCGCGCCAGTCGAGCAGGCTGATGGCGTCGGCCAATGCGCCGGCATCCACCGCCGCGCGCAGCAGACCGATGAGCAGGCGGGCAGGCGCGCGCGGTGCGAAGTCGCGGGCCTGGTCTGCGGGCACGGGAACGATCCATGCGGCGCAGTCGTCGGGCGTGCGCCCCGACCACACCCACACCACGGGTGCGCGCCCGTGCATCTGGCGCGCGGCCAGCGCGAGGGTGGCGGCAACCGCCTCGTCCTGATCCCCCCGCTTCCACTGGGGGAGGGCCTCGGCGACCTCCAGCGGGTCGCGGGCCAGGTCCGCGACGGTGAGGCCCACGCTCATGGGGCACTCACCGTCGCGTTCCGGTTACTCGCCCTCGGTGTCCGGGTCGGCGTCGAGGTCGGCGTCGATGTCGTCGTCGAGGTCATCAACGGTCTCCTCGCCGGCTTCGACGATGCTGGCGTCGGCGACTGCCTCCACCGTCTCGGCCTCGCCCGATGCGACGGCCTCGAGGGCCTCCGCCAGGCTGGTTGCGCCCGCGGCCGGGGAGTCGTCGTCGGCCTCGAAGGCCTCGTCGTCCTCCAGCTCGAGCAGCAGCGGGTCGGCCTCGAAGACGGTGGTCTCGGGAAGCTCGCGCTCCTCGGGGCTGCCGTCGGGGTTCCAGTGCACATCCACCTCACCGGCGAGGATCTCGGCCTCGGCCAGTGCAACCGGGTCGCGGGACGACAGCTCGCCGGGTGCGGGCGGGGGCGCGTCCTCGGAGCGCAGCTCGGCGGGGTCGGCGGTCAGCCACAGCGTGATCTGGCGTGCGCGCTTCGACACAGCGTGCACCAGTGCGTATCGGCTCCCGTCGACGTGCTCAAGCGCGTCATCCAGGCGGCGTCCGTAGAGCATCAAGCCTCCAACGTAATTCCATGAACAGCGCGGGAGTGTAGCGGGATGTCCAGTTGGCACGGGTTGACCTGTCTTGTGCGATTTGACACGATCGCGGAATGAAGCAGGTCAAAGACGCCATGAGCCCACTCAACGCGATGGTCGGCCCGGAGCACACGCTCCGTCAGGCCGCCGAGCGGATGATCGAGAACAAGACCGGTGCGTCGGTGGTGATGGACCACGGGCTGCCCGGCCCGGGGGTCATCACGGAGCGCGATCTGCTGAAGGCGCTGGCCGCCGGCATGGACGTGGACGTCGAGGTGGTGGGCGACCACATGACCGGTGCGCTCATTACCGCGGCACCCGAGTGGCCGCTGGCGCAGGCCGCTGACCAGATGGTGCGGCACGGCATCAGGCACGTGCTGGTGTTCGAGGGGCCCGAACTCGTGGGCATCCTCTCGATGCGCGATGTCATCCGCGTGGGCGGCCTCGCCGCCGACGCGGGCCCGACCCCGGAGTAAGTCGGGGTGGCCCCCGGGTAGGGTGCCGCCCTCGTGAGCACCGGCACCCGCACAATCCGTCTTCGCAAGTGGCAGAAGAACGCACTCGATGTGTTCGCCGCGCGCGAGGGCGACGACTTCCTCGCGGTGGCCACGCCGGGGGCGGGGAAGACCACCTTCGCGCTCACCGCCGCACGCCAGGACCTGGCCGCCAACCCCGGCCGCAGTCTGGTGGTGGTGGCCCCCACGCAGCATCTGAAGGGGCAGTGGGCGGCGGCCGCCGAGCGCTTCGGCCTGCATCTCGACCCCGCGTGGATCGCCGGCGAGCCGTTGCCCGCAGAGGTGCACGGCATCGTCACCACCTACCAGCAGGTGGCCCAGTCGGCGCTCGAGGTGCGGAAGATCGCGAAGGGCGCCTTCGTGGTGCTCGACGAGGTGCATCACGCGGGTGATGAGCGGGCGTGGGGCGATGGCGTGCGAAGCGCGTTCGAGGTGGGTGCCGTGCGCCTGTGCCTCTCGGGCACGCCGTTCCGATCCGACAGCCTGGCCATCCCGTTCGTCTATTACGACGCCGGCGGCGAGGCGGAGCCCGACGTGGAGTACGGCTACGGGCCCGCGCTGGCTGACCGCGGCGTGGTGCGCCCGGTGCACTTCCCGCGCCTGGGTGGCGAGATGGAGTGGATCGGCCCCGATGGCAGCGTGCAGTCGGCGTCGTTCGACGATGCGCTCGACCCGCGCCTGGCGTCGCAGCGCCTTCGCACCGCCCTCGATGCGTCGGGCGAGTGGATGCCCGACGCCCTCACGCGTGCCCACGCCCAGCTGGCCGAGGTGCGCCAGACCCACCCCGAGGCCGGTGGGCTGGTCATCGCCATGGACCGCGACCATGCCCGTGGCATCGCCAAACTCATCCGCGATCGCCTGGGCGTGAAGG
>CANGAY010000036.1 GCA_947451735.1 Actinomycetota bacterium | reverse complement strand
GCCTTCGACAGCGCAGCAGCGTCGTTGCTGTCGGCGGCCTGTGCCGCGGCGTCGCTGAAGTCACGGTAGGCCTGCGACAGCGCGGGCGCGGCGTCGGCGATGGCTTTTTGGGTGTTGGTCTGGGCGCCGTCCTCGGGCACCACGTCGTGAATCTGCTGGATGGCCCGGTCGAACGCCTGGCCGCGCGCGGAGATCGCCGTGGTGAGGGTGGTGGCGTCGGACGAGCCGTTCAGATCGGCCATGGTGCCGCGTATCGCCTTCGACATCGCGGTGATGGCCTCGTCAAGCTGTGCGTTGCCCGTGATGCCGGTGGTGTTGCTGGGTGGCGCGGTGTCGGTGACCACCGTATCGGTCTGGATGGTCACCGTGCCATCGCCGGGCGACGTGGTGCCCGGGGGGGTGGCCGTGGTGGTGGTGCCGCCGCCCGATCCGCCGCAGCCCGCCAGCGCCGATGCGCCCAGTGCGGCGGCGGCGATGAGGGCGAGTGCACGTACGCGGGTTCCGTTCACGTGGGTGTTTCTATCATCGCCGCATGACCGACGATGAGATGGGGCGTCTGCTGGCGCTACTGGCCGTGCCGAGCATCAGTGCGATGCCGCAGCACGGGGACGACATGCAGCGGGCTGCGGCCATGGTGGCCGAGGAGGTGCGCCTAGCGGGCGGCCTGGCCCAGGTGATCGTGACGAGCGGGCATCCACTGGTGGTGGGCGAGGTGCCGCCCAGCAACGACGACCCCGACGCGCCGGTGGTGCTGCTGTACGGCCACTACGACGTGCAGCCCCCCGGCGACCCCGCGCTGTGGACCAGCCCCGCGTTCGAGCCCACCATCCGCGGCGACAACCTGTACTGCCGCGGCGCGAGCGACGACAAGGGCAACCTGTTCATGCTGCTGGTGGCGCTGCAGCGCCTGCGGGCGGAGGGTCGCCTGCGCGTACGAGCCCGTGTGCTGGTGGATGGGGAGGAGGAGAGCGGGGGCCACTCGGCGGTTGACTGGGTGGCGGCCGACGCCCGCCCGCCCCGCGCGGCCATCATCTTCGACTCGCCCATGGTGGGTCCGGGCCGACCGGCGGTGTGCACGGGGCTGCGCGGCCTCGCGTACTTCCGCGTGACGGTGCGCGGTGCGGCCGCCGACCTGCACTCAGGCATGCACGGGGGCGCAGCGCTCAACGCCGCGCATGCACTGATGACCATGCTGTCGGCCGTGACCCCGGTGGACGGCCGCGTGCCCGCCGGGCTTGCCGAGGGCGTCATTGCCCCGACGGCCGATGAGGTGGCGGCGTGGCAGACGCTGCCGGCGGGCGCCGACATCCTGGCCGAGGCCGGTGGACGGCCTGCCGACTCCGATGCCGCGGCCGAGTACCACCTGCGCACCACCATGCTCCCCGCCGTTGATGTGCACGGCATCCGCACGGGCAACCCCGCCGTGGTGGCCACCGCCATTCCCGCCACCGCCGAGGCCACGCTGTCGGTGCGCATCCCGCCGGGTGCGTCGGCCGATCACCTGGCCGGGGTGCTGGAGCAGATGCTGCGCGACGCCGCGCCCGCGGGCTGCGACGTGCAGATCGAGGGGCTCGGCGTGGCCGGGGCCAGCCGCATCGACCCCGACGACCCGGTCATCCGTGCGGCCATGCAGGGCATCGAGACGGCAACCGGCATGCCGGTGACGCCCGTGGGCATCGGCGGCAGCATTCCGGTGGTGGCCGCCATGGCGGCCCGTGGCACGTCGGTGGTGCTGAGCGGCTTCGCGCTGCCCGACGACGGCTACCACTCGCCCGATGAGCACCTGAGGGTCAGTCATCTCGAATTGGGCGTGAATGCGGCAATGGGCATCCTCGATGCGCTGGCGTTGGTAGCCTCGCCCGGCCATTGATTCGAAACAGGGAGACGTAATGGCGAAGCTGTGGGGTGGGGAGACCGACAAGGCGGTCGACAACTTTCCGATTTCGGGCGAGCCGGTTCCGGCTCCCGTGATCCACTGGCTGGGGCGCATCAAGGCGGGAGCCGCCCGTGCGAACGCCCAGCTCGGCCTGCTTGATGACGGCATCGCCACCGCAATCGCCGAGGCCGGCATGGCCGTGGCCAGCGGCAAGTTCGACGACCAGTTCCCGGTGGACGTGTTCCAGACCGGTTCGGGTACGTCAACCAACATGAACACCAACGAGGTGATCGCCAAGATCGCCAGCCGTGAGATCAAGGGCGTGCACGCCAACGACCACGTGAACATGGGGCAGAGCTCCAACGACGTGTTCCCGTCGGCCGTGCACCTGGCCGCCCTCGACCAGATCACCCACGAGCTGCTGCCGGCGCTCGAGCGCCTCGAGAAGGCGTTCGCCGACAAGGCCGTTGAGTTCAAGGATCTGGTGAAGGCCGGCCGCACGCACCTGATGGACGCAGTGCCGGTGACGCTGGGCCAGGAGTTCGGCGGCTACGCCGCGCAGATCCGTCTGGGCGTTCAGCGCATCAAGGGCACCCTTCCGCGCCTCGGCATGATCCCGCTGGGTGGTACCGCAACCGGCACCGGCCTCAACACCCACGCCAAGTTCGCGAAGATGGTGCGCGACATCATGGCGTCGGAGACCGGCCTCAAGATCTCGGCCCCGGCCGACCCGTTTGAGGCCCAGGCCAACCGTGACGGTCTCGTCGAGGCCTCCGCAGCGCTGAAGATGCTTGCCGTCTCGCTCATCAAGATCGCCAACGACCTCGCGTGGATGGGCTCCGGCCCCCGCTGTGGTCTCGGCGAGATCTTCCTGCCCGAGCTGCAGAAGGGCTCCTCGATCATGCCCGGCAAGGTCAACCCGGTCATTCCCGAGGTCGTGATGCAGGTGGGCGCCCAGGTGATCGGCAACGACACCGCCATCACCATCGGTGGCACGCAGGGCAACTTCGAGCTGAACGTGCGCATCCCGCTGATGGCACGCAACCTGCTGCAGTCGGTGTCACTGCTCACCAGCACCGCCACGGCGTTCCGTGAGAAGTGCGTGGAGGGCATCACGCCGAACCTGGAGGGTCTCAGCCGTCACGCCGAGGGCACACTCGCCGCGGCCACCGCGCTGAACCCCTACATCGGGTACGACCTCGCCACGGACATCGTGAAGGAGGCCACCAAGAGCGGCCGTCCGCTGCGCGAGGTGGCACGCGAGAAGGGCGTGGACGAGGCCACACTGAACAAGGCCCTCAACCTGCGCAAGATCGCCAAGGGCGGTCTCATCTAGTACGGCGGCCCCAGGTGGGGTTGATCCCGGCCCCCTGCGATCGCGCTGCGATCGCAGGGGGCCGGTTGCGTTTTCAGGCCTTGGGCCGCTCGCCCGCGCGCACGCCCGGGGGAGCGGCGGTGGCGCGCACCTCGGCGGCGAACTCGGCGGCGGCACCCTGGATGATGTCGCGCAGGTTGGCGCGGGCCTGCACGAATGCCGGTGGGTTGGGCAGCAGGCCCAGCAGGTCCGTGCTCACCAGCACCTGGCCGTCGCAGTCGGTGCCGGCGGCGATGCCGATGGTGGGCGCAGCGACGGCCTCGGTGATCTCGCGCGATGCCTCGGCGTCAACGCACTCGATGACGATGGCGTAGCACCCGGCGGCGTCGAGGGCACGGGCGTCGGCGGCCAGCTGCGAGGCCTCCTCGGTGGTCTTGCCGTGCTTGCGGTACCCGCCCTCGGCGGTCTGCGGCAGCAGGCCCACGTGGCCCATCACCGGGATTCCCGCGGCGATGATGGCGTCAACCTGGGGCACCAGTGCGCCCTCCAGCTTCACCGAGTGCGCACCGGCGTCGATGAGCACCTGCGCGCTTGCCACCGCCTGGGCGGGGGTCGTGTAGCTGTCGGCCGGCAGGTCGCCGCAGATGTGCGTGTGCGTGGCGCCGTTGGCCACCGCCCGCACGTGGTGGGCCATCATGTCGAGCGTGACCGCGCGGGTGGAGTCGTATCCCAGCTCCACCTCGCCCATGCTGTCGCCCACCAGGATGATGTCGAGCCCCACCTGGTCGAGCGCGAGCGCCATGGGGTAGTCGTAGGCCGTGAGCATGGCCAGGCGACGGCGCCCCTTCAGCGCGCGGATGTCGGCGGGGGAGAGGATCAGTCGACTTCCCACATGACGGGGACCATGTCCTCGACCAGCTCGGTCACCTCGTTGCGCGAGTTCACGTGGACCACCGTGGGCTCGTAGCCGCCCTCGAGTTCCGACTCCTCGAACTCGGCGTAGGTGAGGATGATGACCAGGTCACCCGGGTGCGCCAGGCGTGCCGCTGCGCCGTTCAGACAGACGTCGCCGCGGCCACGCGGGCCATCAATGGCGTACGTCTCGAACCTGGCACCGGTGTTGATGTTGAGCACCGCCACCTTCTCGTACTCGCGGATGTCCGCGAGGTCGAGCAGGTCGCGGTCCACCGTGATGCTCCCCACATAGTTGAGGTTGGCGTCCGTGACGGTCGCGCGGTGGATCTTGCTCTTCAGCATCGTGCGTGCTCGGGGCACAGAGGTCCTCCGGGTGGTGGGAACGGGAAGTTCCCGGTTGTCGATCAGTCGTGCCGGGCCCACGCGGGCCGCCACGACCAGGGTGGACGGGCCATCGAGGCGCGTCCTGGGGATGAAGGTGTCGGGATCGACCACCTTCGCGTATTCGGGTGCGCAGCGCGGCTCGGCCTGCATGGCCGCCATCGCCGCCTCTTCGATGCGCGCCACGTCGGTCTCGCCCTCCTGGGCCAGCGACGCGGCGTCGGCAAGGCCGCGCGACAGCACCACTGCGGCGGCGCGGTCCTCGGGGCCCAGATAGACGTTGCGGCTGCTCATGGCCAGGCCGTCGGGCTCGCGCACGATGGGCGCCACGATCATCTCGATGTCGTCCAGGTGCAGGTCGCGCATCATGCGGCGGATCACGGCCACCTGCTGGGCGTCCTTCTGGCCGAACACCACGCGGTCGGGGCGCACCGCCGTGAGCAGCTTGGCCACCACGGTGGCCACGCCGCCGAAGTGGTGGGGGCGGATGGCGCCTTCAAGACCCTCTGCCGGGCCGCTGATGTCCACGGCAATCGCGAAGCCGTCGGGGTAGACGTCCTCCACCGACGGGGCCCACACCAGTTCGGCACCGGCTTCGGCGGCGAGGCGCAGGTCGCGGTCCTCGTCGCGCGGGTAGGCCGCCAGATCCTCCGTGGGCCCGAACTGCGTGGGGTTCACGAACAGCGACACCACCACGGCGTCACCGGCGTCGGCGCCCACGCGCATGAGCGACAGGTGCCCCTCGTGGAAGGCACCCATGGTGGGAACCAGGGTCACGTGACGGCCGCTGGCACGGAGGGCGGCGACGGCCTCCCTGAGTTCGGGAACCGTGCGGACCACTGCGGGTCGCGGGGCGGTGTCGTGTGAGTCGGCGGCGTTCGCTGTCATCGTGAAGCGGCGTCTGCCAGACCTCGATGAGGGAACGCGCAGGGCGACGCGCCCACGTATTTCAATGGGCTGCGCCGAACCGGACTCGCTCCAGTCCCCATCGGGGGTACCAGGCTTCTCGCCGTGCTCGGATGCGGCAATCTAGACCGCCGGGGTGCGATGTAACAAGTGCCTCCGGCAAGGTGGCCCGAACGTCCGGTCGCGCCCGTAGCCTCACCGGTTGATGAGCGATGCCGCCGTACGTGCGCAGGCCCTTGAGCGACTGCATGAATCGCTGCGTCAGTGCACGCGTTGCGACCTCGCGGAGGGCCGCGCGAATGTGGTGGTGGGCACCGGCGATCCCGACGCCGACCTGATGTTCGTGGGCGAGGCGCCGGGGGCCACCGAGGACGAAACCGGCGTGCCGTTCGTGGGCCGCGCGGGCCAGCTGCTCGACTCGCTGCTGGAGGGCATCGGGCTGTCGCGCGACCAGGTGTTCATCGCCAACGTGCTCAAGTGCCGGCCGCCGGGCAACCGCGACCCGCAGGCGTCCGAGATCGAGGCCTGTCAGGGGTACCTGGCCGAGCAGGTGTCGCTGGTGCGGCCCCGGCTGGTGTGCACGCTCGGCAACTTCGCCACGAAGCTCATCTCCGGCAGCCCCGACGGCATCAGCACCGTGCACGGCGTGGTGCAGCAGGTGCAGTTCGCGGGCGTGCCCTTCACGCTGTACCCCGTGTTCCATCCGGCGGCGGCGCTCTACACCCGGGCCATGCTCGGCACGCTGCAGGACGACTTCGCCCGCATTCCCGAACTCATCGGCACGGCGGTGCCGGCCGCCGCCGCGCCGCCGCCTGCGGCCCTCCATGGCGACGCGGCGCAGATGGGGCTGTTCTGACCGCCATGGCCGAGATCACCACCACCGACGCCGACACCACCGAGCGGCTGGGCGCCGGAATCGCCGATTTGCTGGCACCCGGCGACATCGTGCTGCTGCGGGGCGACCTGGGCGCCGGCAAGACCACGCTGGTGCGCGGCGCGGCACGCGCGCTCGGGGTGGAGGGGCCGGTGACCAGCCCCACATTCACCATCGCCAACCAGTACGCCGGGCGCGTGCCCGTGGCGCACCTCGATGCCTGGCGCCTGGGGGATGTGGACGATGAGGAGATGGGCCTTGCGCTCGAGGCCATCGGGGACGAGGGCGTGGCGTTCATCGAGTGGCCCGACTCCATCGCCGCGGGCCTTCCCTGTGCCCGGGTGGCCGTGGACATCGATCACGGGGGCGGCGACACCCGGGTAATACGCTTGACGGGGTCCGACGCCGCAACCGACGCATCACTTGAGGCACTGGTTGATCACCTTCGCGCTTGACACCGCAACGCCCACGCCGGCGCTCGCCCTGTGCGGTGACGAGGGCCCCATCGCCGAGTTGTGGCTGGGGCGTACGCCGGGCGGCGGCCGTCGGGTGCTGGAGGCCGCGCATCACCTGTTCGGGTCGGCGGGCGTGGCGGTGACCGACCTCGGCGAGATCGTGGTGGGCGTGGGCCCCGGGGGCTTCACGGGCATCCGCATCGGCATGGCCACGGCCATGGGGCTGGGGCAGGTGCTCGGCATTCCCGTGCACGG
>CANGAY010000035.1 GCA_947451735.1 Actinomycetota bacterium | reverse complement strand
TACTTCCGCTTCCTCATGCGCATGCTCGTGGAGGGGCGGGCAGCCATCCCCGTGGAGGGGCACGGCATGATCGCGCAGTGGGCCGGTGCGGCGATTCGCCAGCGCGGCGGCATCGTGCGCACGGGGGCGTCGGTGACGGGCATCGTGCTGGGTGCGGACGGGCGCGCCGAGGGCGTGGAACTCGCCGATGGAACGTTGGTTCGGGCGGCGAATGTGCTGGTGGCGGCCGAGGCCCCGGCCGCCCGGGATCTCGTGGCACCCGTTGACCCCGAGTGCGCGGGGCGACTCGAGGTCTCGCCGGCGGGGGTGACCACCCTCGTGTATGCGATGGATCGGTCATTTCACCGCGGCAGGACGATCGTGCTGAACGCCGCCCCCGGGGACGGGCGTCCCAGGGTGGACCTGGTGTGTCAGGAGTCGAATCTGACCCGGCCTGACGGCGGTGCGCCGTACGTCCTCCTGGCCACATCGGTGCATGAGGGTGGGGAAGGGCCCGACGTGGGGGCGCTGGAGGGTGAGATGGCCCGTGTGGCCGGGCGGTGGAACCCCGGGTTCGACTGGGGCCGGCATGCCCGCCTTGCGGAGGCCGTGGTGCACCCCTTCGCCCAGTTCAGGGTGCCGCCGGGGGCGCGGCGCGCCCTGCCGGGCCCGCGCACCCGCGTGGGGAACGTGGTGCTTGCCGGCGATGTGACCCATCACCCATCCATCGAGGGTGCCGTGCAGAGCGGGAATGTGGCCGCTGACATCGTGTCGGAGCTCGTGGCGTGAGCTGGTCTGACGCGGTGTCAGGGGACGGGGCGACGGATGCCGAGTGGGTTCGTGCCTGCCGCGCGCAGTTGCCCGCGCTGCACACCGAGACGTACCTGAACACCGGCGGCGCCGGCCCCTTGCCGCTGGTGGCGGTGGACGCCATGCGCGCGATGCTCGACGTGCAGGGCGCGCGTGGGCGCATGAGTGCCCGTGCGGTGGACGAGAGCCGGGAGCGGCAGGACCGGCTGCGGGCCGCCGCCGGGGCAGTGGTGGGTCGGCCCGGCACCGAGGTGGCCATTGCGCAGAGCAGCACGCACGGCATGAACGTGGTGATCTGGGGGCTCGAACTGGCACCCGGTGATGAGGTACTGACCACGGGCATGGAGCACCCGGGCCTGGCCGTTCCGCTGGCCCGCGCATGCGCCGCGAGCGGCGCGACACTGCGTGTGCTCGACGTGGGTGATGGGGCGGGTGATCTGCGGGGTCTGGTGGGGGACGCATGCACCGCGCGCACCCGGCTGGTGGCGCTGTCGCACGTGTCGTGGCTCACCGGGGCGGTGCTCGATGTGGCCGGCGCCGCCGCGGCTGCCCGCGACGTGGGCGCGCTGGTGCTGGTGGACGGCGCGCAGGCAGCGGGGGCGGTGCCGGTGGATCCGGTGGCCCTCGGGGTGCATGCCTACGCGTTTCCGGCGCAGAAGTGGCTGCTCGGGCCGGAGGGGCTCGGTGCACTGTGGGTGGATCCCGCCGCAATGGGTCGCATCGCGCCCGTGTTCAGCGGGTATGAGACGGGGACCGACCACGGCTGGGATGGCTCGGTGGTGATGCACCCCGATGCGCGGCGGTTCGAGGCATCCACCGAGCCGGAGATCCTGCTGGCGGGGTGGACCGCGTCGCTGGAATGGCTGGCCGGTCTGGGGTGGCCCCGCGTGCATGCCGCGACTGCGGGTGCGGCCGCCCGGTGCAGAGCGGCGCTGGATGCGCTGCCCGGGGTTGTGCTCGACCCCCCGCTCATGGCCGGGTCGGGTCTCGTGGCGTTTCGCGTGCCGGGGGTGGCGTCGGACGTTGCGGCGATGCAACTGGCGGACGCGGGCGTGATCGTGCGGCCGTTGCCCGAACCCGGCGGTCTGCGGGCATCGTGCGGCTTCTTCACCGACGACGATGACATCCGTCGGCTCACGGAGGTGCTCGCGGCTCTCGCGCCGTGTTAGCGTGCGCACCCGTGAGCCAGCAGTTCGTGATCCAGGGCGGGCACGCGCTGGCGGGCACGGTTACCCCCGCGGGTAACAAGAACGCCGCACTGCCCATCCTTGCCGCAGTCCTCCTCACCGATGAGGAGGTCATCCTCGAGAACGTCCCCGACATCCTGGACGTTCACGCCATGTTGGCGATCCTCGATGACCTCGGCGTGTCGGTGCGCGAGGAGGCCGACGGCTGCCTTGCCTTCAAGGCCGAGCGCCTTCGCAGCAGTTCGCTCGATCCGGACCTGTGCCGGCGCATCCGCGCGTCGGTGCTGTTCGCGGGGCCGTTGCTGGCGCGCGAGGGCTCCGTGGTGCTGCCGCTGCCGGGTGGCGACTTCATCGGCCGCCGTCGCATCGACACCCACCTGATGGCGTTCCGCGCCCTCGGCGCCACCGTGGACGAGGTTGATCGGGCGTACCGCATGTCGCACGAGGGCCTGCACGGGGCGGAGATCTTCCTCGACGAGGCGTCGGTGACCGCCACCGAGAACGTGGTGATGGCCGCGGTCGTCGCGGAGGGCCGCACGACGGTGCTGAACGCCGCGTGCGAGCCGCACGTGCAGGACCTGTGCAACTTCCTCGTGACGCTCGGCGCCAGCATTGACGGCATTGGCACCAACCGCCTGATCATCGATGGCGTGGAGCGCCTGGGTGGTGGCCGGTTCCGCATCGGGCCCGACTACATCGAGATCGCATCGTTCATCGGCCTGGCGGCCATCACCGGCTCGGATCTGGTGATTGACGACGCGCGCCGCGACGACATGCGCATGATCCTGCTCGGCTTCGAGCGCCTGGGCATCCACGTGGAGTGGCTGGACGACACCACCCTGCGCGTGCCACCCGAGCAGTCGCTCGAGATCGTCACCGACGAGGGCGGCGCGATTCCGAAGATCGACGACGGCCCGTGGCCGGCGTTCCCCGCAGATCTCACCTCCATCGCCACGGCCGTGGCCACGCAGGCGCGCGGCGAGGTGATGATCTTCGAGAAGATGTTCGAGAACCGGCTGTTCTTCGTGGACAAGCTGGTGGCCATGGGCGCGCGCATCATCCTCTGCGACCCGCACCGCGCGGTGGTGAGCGGCCCCGCGCAGCTGTTCGGCGAGCGGGTGGAGAGCCCCGACATCCGTGCCGGCATGGCGATGCTGATCGCCGGGCTGGCGGCCAAGGGCACCACGACCATCGGTAACATCACCCAGATCGACCGCGGGTACGAGCGCATTGACGAGCGCCTGCGGGCGGTTGGGGCACGGATCGAGCGAATCGATGACTGACGTCCACCAGCGGATTCCCGTGCCCGACGGCATGCGCGATGTGCTGCCCGTCGAGGCGGGCGAGCTCTCGGCGCTCGAGCGCGCGCTGTCCACCGTGTTCGCCTCGTACGGGTACCGGCCGGTGCAGACCCCGCTGCTCGAACTGTCGGACGTGCTCGACCGCGCGCAGGACGAGGGGGTGGGGCGTGCGTACCGCCTGTTCGATGACCAGGGCCGCGTGCTGGTGCTGCGGCCTGACCTCACCATCCCGATCGCCCGTCTCATCGCCACCCGCATGGCCGATGAGCCCGGGCCGCTGCGCGTGTCGTACAACGCGCGCGCCGTGCAGCCGCCATCGGCCGGTACGGGGCAGGGTGCCGAGCGGCGTCAGGCGGGCATCGAGCTGTGCGGGCCAGGGGGCCCCGAGGACGACGCCGAGGTGATCGCCGCGCTGTCGAGCGCGCTCGCGGCCGCGGGTCTCCCGGGCGCGCGCGTTGCCATCGGATCGGTTGCACTGGTGGACGCCGTGCTCAGAGCCGTCAACGCCGGCCCCGAGGCGACCGACGCGCTGTGGCGCGCGCTGCGCGGGCGCAGCATGGTGGCCTGGCGGTCTGAGGCACGCGCGGTGAAGGGCGTGAAGGGCCGCCTGCGCACCCTGCTGGACGCCCTGCCGACCCTTCGGGGTGGTGTGGAGGTGCTCGACCGCATCGCCGCAGCAGCGCCCGCTGCCGCCGCCGAGTGCGCGCGCCTCGCCCGCACCGTTGATCTGGTGACCGCGCAGGGCATGCCTGCGCCCATGATCGATCTGGGCGTGATGCGCGACTGGTCGTATTACTCGGGCATCGTCATCGAGGCCTACGCCCCCGGCGTTTCGGCGCCGGTCGCGGTGGGCGGTCGCTATGACGGCCTGGGCGCGCGCTTCGGGCGGGCCCGGGCGGCCGTGGGTGTGGCCGTGACGCTTGAGTTGCTGCACCACGCCGTGGGCGGGCCCGAGGGGCTTGAGCCCGCGGGCGTGGTGGTGGTGGGTGGCCTGGACGACCGCGTGACCGCGGCGGCGATGCTGCGCGCCACGGGTGTGCCGGTGGTCGCGGTTCCCGCGAAGCAGCGGGATGTCGAGGCATTCGCCGTCGCAGATGGCCGCCGTTTCGTCGCGCGGCCGGTCAAGGCCGGCTGGCGGGTGGTTGACGTCATCGATGGCACGACCACCACGGTGGCGTCGCTGGAGGAGGGCCCGTGGACCTGAGGATCTGCGTGCCCCGTGGCGCGCTGTTCGAGGAGTCGGTGGAGGCGCTCTCGGCGGCCGGACTGCCGATCGAGCCGCTCGTCAACCTCGGGCGCAAGCTCATCGTCGAGTGCCCGGGTGGGCCCACCTACATCACCACGCGTCCGAGCGACGTGCCGGTGTACGTGGAGAGCGGCGCCGCGGACCTCGGCATCGTGGGCCTCGACGTGCTGCTTGAGCGCCAGCCCGACGTGTACGAACTGCTCGACCTTGGCTTCGGCGGCTGCCGAATGGTGTGGGCCACGCAGGCCGGGGAGGACCCGGCCCACGCGGCCATCGAGCGCTTCGGCGTGGTGCGCGTGGCCACGAAGTACGTGAACGTGGCCGAGGCGTGGTTCGAGGAGACGGGCCGCAAGGCGGAGATCGTCAAGGTGAACGGCTCAGTGGAGTTGGCACCGCTCGTCGATCTGGCCGACGGCATCGTCGACCTGGTGGCCACGGGCACGACCCTGCGCGAGAACGGCCTGGTGGAGCGCGAGCAGATCTTCGCGTCGTCCGCGCGTCTCATCGCCAACCGCGCGAGCCACAAGCTCGAGTCGGAGGCCGTGGACGAACTGGTACGGAGGTTCGCGGAGCGCGCCCGATGAGCGCGCCCCGTCGTGTGACCATGGCGCCCGGCGACGCCGCGACGCTCGCGGAGTCGCTGCGTCCCGTGATGGGGGAGGGGCCGGCAGGGCCCGTGGCCGCTGCGCTGGCCGACGTGCGGGCGCGTGGAGACGCGGCGCTGGTCGATGCCGTCCGGCAGTTCGACGCCCCGGGATTCGCCGGCACCGATGCGGTGGTGCCCCCGGAGGCGCTCGTGGCGGCGGAGGCGGCGCTCACGCCGGAGCTTCGCGCTGCGATCGGCGAGGCCATCAGCAACGTGCGCACCGTGGCGGAGGCGTCGCTGCCATCCGCCAGCAGCGCGGATCTGCCGGCCGGCCAGTCGGTGCGCATCGAGGCGATTCCGGTGGGTGCGGCGGGCGTGTATGCCCCCGGTGGCCGCGCCGCGTATCCGTCGTCGGTGATCATGGGTGTGGTGCCGGCGCAGGTGGCCGGAGTGGCGCGCATCGTGCTGGCCACGCCCGCCGGCCCCGACGGCCTGCCCAACCCCGTGGTGCTGGCAACCGCGTCGATTCTGGGCGTGGATCAGGTGATCGCCGTGGGCGGAGCCGCGGCCATCGGCGCTCTGGCGTACGGCACGCAGACGGTGGCGCCGGTGGACGTGATCACCGGCCCCGGGAACCCCTGGGTGCAGGAGGCCAAGCGCCAGGTGTTCGGCACCGTGGGCATCGACTCGATCGCCGGCCCGAGCGAGTTGGTGGTGCTGCTGGATGCCTCCGCCGACCCGGTTGCCATCGGTGCCGATCTGCTGGCTCAGGCCGAGCACGGCGCCGACAGCCCGTCGGTGGCGGCGGCCTGGGACCCCGCGGTGCTCGACGCGCTTGCAACGGCCCTTTCGGAGGCCAACGCGCCCGTTGGTACGATCACCCTCGTCGACTGCGCATCGCAGGACGACGCAATCGCTCTGGCAGAGGCCTTCGCACCTGAGCACCTTCAGATCGCGACGGCCGACGCGGGGGAGATCGCCTCGCGTATCCGCAGGGCGGGCTGCGTCTTCCTCGGGCCGCTCGGCGCAACCGCCTTCGGCGACTACGTCGCGGGCTCGAACCACATTCTTCCGACCGGCGGGGCCGCACGGCACGCGTCCTCCGTCGGCCCGGCCACGTATATGCGCCGCATGGCGCTCGTCAGCATCCCGCAGTCGGCCGTCGACCGGCTCACCCCGCACCTCGCCGCACTGGCGGACGCGGAGGGATTCCCCGAGCACCGCCGGTCCGCAGAGGTGAGGGCGTCGTCATGAACCGCACAGCAACTGTCCGTCGTACCACCGGTGAGACCGATGTGGAGGTGCGCATCGATCTCGACGGCACGGGTGTGGCCGACGCCTCCACCGGCGTCGGGTTCTTCGACCACATGCTGGTGCTGCTGGCCCGTCACTCGCTCATCGACATCTCGGTGACCGCACGCGGTGACCTGGAGACGGGAAGCCACCACACCGTGGAGGACGTGGGGATCACCTTCGGCGAGGCGCTCGACGCCGCGCTGGCGGACCGCAGCGGCGTGGAGCGATATGGATCGTCGCTCGTGCCGATGGACGAGGTGCTGGTGCAGGCCGCGCTCGACCTGTCGGGCCGACCCTTCCTGGCGTTTGACGCCCCGCTGCCCCCGATGGTCATCGGTGGCTTCGAGACGGATCTCGTGCAGGAGTTCCTCCGCGGCATGGTCAACGCGTCGCGCATGACGCTGCACGTCAACGTGCTGTCGGGTGGCGGGCCGCACCACGTGATCGAGGGCTGCTTCAAGGCGATCGCACGCGCGCTGCGGGTGGCCGTTGCGGTGAACCCGCGCGTCACCGGCGTGCCGTCGAGCAAGGGCCGCCTGTGACCCAGGCGCCGGGCCCCGACGTGGTCCTGCTGGATTACGAGATGAGCAAT